>JBCBXS010000073.1:0-9868 GCA_039816475.1 Pseudomonadota bacterium
GCCGAAAGCATGTCAAAGCGATGGAGGCCAAGGGCGGCGTACGCAACGGTCGGTCCCGGTGAGCTAACGACAGGGGCGCGATCAAAGCTCTCTCCGCCAGCCTCAATCACGAGGCTCTGCCGAATGACTTGGGCGCGCTTCCGTCCGGTCCTATACGCCGTGTCCGGAACCGTCCAGTATTCGGCCGGTCAGCACGACGACAGCGACGCGGACGGAGACGAGATTGCCGCAAGACGATTTCACGGGACGGCTCACCGCGGCTGCCGAGGCGACTGAGCTTCGCCTTGCGCGGGAGCTTGATCGGGTTGCCGATGCTGGAATGCCGGATCGGCTGGTGGCGGCCATGCGCCATGCGATCCTCGGCGGGGGTAAGCGGTTGCGACCGTTCCTCGTCATGGAGAGCGCAGCCCTGTTCGAGGCCGACGGGCAAGCGGCGCTCGCGACCGGGGCAGTGCTTGAGTGCGTCCACGGTTACAGCCTCGTGCACGACGATCTGCCGGCCATGGACAACGACGAGACACGCCGTGGCCGTCCGACCGTCTGGAAAGCATTCGACGACTGGACCGCCATCCTCGCAGGCGACGCGCTTTTGACGCTCGCCTTCGAGATCGTCGCCTCAGCGCCGATGGCGATCGGGGCGGAACAGCGGGTTGCCCTCGCATCGCGCCTGGCGCGCGCAAGCGGCGGCGAAGGTATGGTCGGCGGTCAGGTGCTCGACCTTCTGGCGGATAAGCTCGGCGAGCCGTCCGAACCCGACTTCGCCCATGTTCGGCATCTGCAATCGATGAAGACGGGCGCGCTCATCCTGTTCGCGGTCGAAGCCGGCGCGATTGTCGGCAACGCTGATGACGCCGCGTTGGCAGCGCTTGGCGCTTACGGTCGCGAGATCGGCTTCGCATTCCAGATCGCCGATGACCTGCTCGACCACGAAGGAGACGCGGCGCGGGTCGGCAAAGCCGTCGGCAAGGATGCGGCCGCGGGCAAAGCGACACTGGTCGACCTACTGGGTGTCGAGCAGGCCCGCATGGCCCGCGACGACGCGCTGACGAAAGCATATGCGGCGCTTGAACCGTTCGGCGATCGCGCGCGCATCCTGAAGGCCGCAGCGGACTTTATCGGCAAGCGGGATCACTAAAGCGACGCGGCGTCCCGACGAGCCCGCGTCAACGAAAGGCAAGAGTGCGATGACGCGTGCGAAAACGCTGGCCGACCTCACGGCGACAGAAGCGGGCGCCAAGCTCGCCTCAGGCGAGATCACGTCGCTCGCGCTGGTCGACGCCTGCCTCGCCCGGATCGATGATCTGGAGGGCGACGTCGCAGCCTGGGTCTACCTCGATCCGGAACACGCGCGGGGGCAGGCGCGTGAGATCGATCGCCGGCGGAGCGAGGGCGAGCTGCTGCCGCCGCTCGCAGGCGTGCCGGTCGGCATCAAGGACATCATCGACACGGCCGATATGCCGACGCAGAACAACTGCGATCACTTCATCGGGCATCAGCCTGAGGCAGATGCGTCCGTTGTCGCGACACTGCGTGCGCAGGGTCTGGTGATCATGGGCAAGACGGTGACAACCGAACTGGCGATGCGGAAGCCTGGCCCGACGCGCAATCCGTTGAACCTCGAGCACACGCCAGGCGGGTCGTCCTCCGGATCGGCAGCGGCGGTCGCCTGCGGCATGGTCCCCCTCGCGCTCGGGACTCAGACGGGTGGCTCTGTCATTCGGCCGGCGTCGTTCTGCGGCATACATGCGATCAAGCCGACGCTTGGCTTCATCTCGCGAACGGGCGTGACGCTGCAGTCGCATACGCTCGACACGGTCGGGGCCTACGCGCGGTCGATGGACGATCTGCGGTTGTTCCTCGCGGCGATGGACCAGCACGACGCGACGGACGACGTGTCATACCCGCGTGCAGCGAGCCCGCTCGCAGGGGTGGAGGAGCGCCCGGCGTTTGAGACCGCGCCGAAGTTCGCGTGGTGCCGGACACCCTCATGGCCGCAGGCTCACAAGGTGGCTCAGTCAGCGCTGGAGACGTTCGTCGCCGGTCTGTCCTTCGACGTTCCCGAGCTCGACTTGGGCGACGGCTTTGGCGAGATCAACGATCACCACACCACGGTTCAGTACAGCGAGAACGCTTTTCACTTCGCCGGCCTGAAGAAGAAAGACCCGACGAAGCTATCCGACGAAATGCTTCAGGCGCTGGCCGTCGGCGAGGCGACGCCGGCGAACAGGTATCTTGAAGCGACGATGGCGCGTGACCCGCTCTACCGATCGCTCGATCGTCATCTCGATCAGTACGACGCGATCGTGTGCTTGTCGGCGACCGGTGCCGCGCCGAAGGGGATCTCCTGGACGGGCGATCCGATCTTCAACGGGCTGTGGACGTATCTTGGCGTGCCGGTCGTGTCGCTGCCGCTGCTCGAAGTCGAGGGTCTGCCGCTTGGTGTGTCGCTTGTCGGCAAGAGGCGCGGCGAAGCACGTTTGCTGGCCGCTGCCGCCGCGTTCGAACGGATGGTGCGGGACTAGAGACCGACCCGCCGCTCGCGGTGACACCGTACATACAGATACGGCTATCGCTGCCAAACCACGCGATAGAGATCGAACCGCCGGTCGCGGAAGTTGCGCACGCTGCCTTCGGCCCGCGCAGCCCTCAGGTCGGACATTCGCAGGTCCGCAAACGCGATCGTCTCGGTGTTCGCCCCGGTATCGGCGGCGACGCCATCACGCGCAAACGCAAAATCGCACGGCGTCAGGATACAACTCTCGGCGTAGTGGATGTCCATGTTCTCGACGTTCGGCAGGTTGCCGACAACGCCTGAAAGCGCGACGTACATCTGGTTTTCGATCGCACGCGCGTGGCAGCAGTAGCGGACGCGCAGGAACCCGCGCCGCTCGTCGGTGCAGAACGGCACGAAGAGCAGCATGGCGCCCTGGTCCGCGAGGTGGCGTGCGAGTTCCGGAAACTCGGCGTCGTAACAGATGAGGACGCCGATCGGTCCGCAGTCGGTGTTGATCGCATCGACGCGATTGCCACCCTTGATATCCCACCAGAATGCTTCGGACGGAGTCGGGTGGATCTTCTCCTGCGCATGGACCGAGCCGTCACGCAGGAACACGTATGCGACGTTCCTGATCTGGCCGTCAGGCGATTGCGTGCAGTGCGAACCGCCAATGATGTTGACGTTATAGCTCACCGCAAACTTCGACATGAACGCGACGAACCAATCGGTGTAGGTCGCGACGCGCTCCATGCCTTCCTTTGGTGGCAGCGGCTTTTCTTCGAGGGACAGCAACTGGTTCGTGAAGAGCTCCGGGAAGACGACGAAGTCGGCGCGATAGTCCGAGGCGACGTCGACGAAGTATTCGATCTGGCGCTTGAACTCGTCTTCGTGATTGATGCCGCGCATCTGCCATTGGACGGTTGCAACGCGTACCATCTCCTGCGGGCTTAGCGCTTCACGGGACACGTTGACGGCGCCGCCTTCGTCGTAGCGCGGATTGCGCCACAGCATGTGCGTCGCGTAACCGAGCGACTGGCGATCGGTGGGGTCATAGCGTTCGAGCACGCCGATCGGCTCGAAGTCCTGTGCCAGATGAAAGCCGATCGCGGTGTCCTTGATCGCGTGTTCGCGCACGGCCTGGACGTAGGCGTCGGGGTCCGGGTATTGGCGCTGGCGTCGCGCGTAGCCCGGCATGCGACCGCCAAAGACGATGCCTTTCAGGCTCAACTCCTCGCAGAGATTTTTCCGCGCGCGGTAGAGCCGCTGGCCGATGCGCAGGCGCCTGTAAGTTGGGTCGACACTCACCTCCATGCCGTAGAGGTAATCACCGTCGCCGTCGTGACGGGAGGCGAAGCCGCTGCCGGTGATCTCCGCCCAGGAGTGCGGCTTGAGCGCGATCTTGCCGGAGATGATGAAGGTCGCGGCGTGACCGACGATGCGACCGTCGTATTCAGCGACGAACTGGCCTTCGGGGAAGTTGTTGATCTGGCCGCGGATCATACGCTGCGAATGACCGGAGCCGACGCCGTAGACCCGGGCCGACAGTTCCGAGATGGCCTGGACGTCATCGACGCGCGCGCGGCGGAGAACGAGTTTCGGCTTCTTGACGGTCTGCGGCGTCTGACTGGCGTCCATTGCGACCTGACCGGTGCTCAGTGATGTCGCTTCAGGCGATTTGTCCAAGGGTCATCTCCGGCGCGTGCAGCGGACGTGGCGTCGCAATCTTCCGGCTACCCGGTTTCGGGCCCGGATGCCAATTCGGGTCGGCGTCAGGATTGCTATGATCGTGTGTTCCGGCGCGATCAGGCCGCGTCAGCCGCGGCCGTGCGGTGCAAGCAGATCCATCTCAGGCATCTGCGCGACGATCCGTGTCGGATTCACGCTCTCATGGCTTTCGAAATAGTGGTGGCGGATGTGATGGAAGTTGATGGTCTCGCGAAATTCAGGGATCTGGAATAGTTCGCGCGTGTAACCCCAGAGGTTCGGATATTCGATCAGCCGCTTTCGGCTGCACTTAAAGTGAATATGGTAGACCGGATCGAAGCGAATGAGCGTCGGGAAGAGCCGGACGTCGGCTTCAGTGATGTGATCGCCGACGAGATAGCGGGACCGCGCGAGCCGGTCCTCAACATCCGCCATCGTCTCGAATAACGCGTCTGCGGCCTTGTCGTAGGCCGATTGGGTGCTGGCAAACCCGCAGCGGTACACGCCGTTGTTGATCGCCTCGTAGACCGGCTTGTTGATGGCATCGATCTCGTCGCGCTTGTCCTCCGGGTAATAGTCCGGGCCGCGTGAGCCGATGCCGTCGAACGCGCTGTTGAGCATCCGAATGATCTCGGAGGATTCGTTGCTGACGACGGTCTTGCGCTCGCGATCCCAGAGCACCGGGACTGTGACCTTCGTCGTCGCGTGCGGGTCGGCTGCGGTATAGACCTCGTGCATGAATTTCGCGTTGTGGATCGGGTCTGCAACGACGCCGTCGCCATCGGCGAAATTCCAGCCCTCGTCACCCATGAACCAATGGACGACCGACACGCCGATCGCATCCTGCAGCCCCTTGAGGTTGCGCATGTTGAGCGTTCGGTTGGCCCATGGGCAGGCGAGTGAAACGTAAAGGTGATACCGCCCGGCCTCAGCTTTAAAGCCGCCGTCGCCGCTCGGGCCCGCGGATCCGTCGGAGGTTACCCAGTTGCGGAATTGCGATGGCTTGCGATCGAAATCGCCGTCACCGGTTGTCGGCTGTGGCCTCGTCTGCCATTCGCCGTCAACGAGCATGCCCATATGATCTCTCCGAACACGCGCCCAACAATTCTAACGAATGAATGGGCGAGTGGTTTCGCGCCCTGCGATGGCCTAGCCTCAGACTTAGGCGCGCCGGCTCAATCCGCCAATGCGCAGCAGCCTCGCGTGGACCGATGCCCTTTATTTACGACACTTCGCAAGAAGCCTGGCCCGATGACGGCTCGGAACCACCGCCGCCAAAACCAAGCGCGTTCATGTACCTAGAACCCAAGGATTTCGGCGCCGCGTTGGAACCGGTCGCAATCCACTATCCGGGGCTGAAGCGCGCGGGCCGGCCCGACAAGCCGGGCTTCAAGGAGCGCGTCATGCGCACGTTCGGGATCGTGCCGGACCCGCCGACATCCGGCGCGCCGGCGGCCTTCGAGCGCGAAATGGCAGAGCTCATCAAGCGCATGCGCGCGATCGATATCGAGCGGCTCTACGTCCGCTATGACGGCGGCAATGACGAAGGCTTCGGGTGGGTCGCGCACGCTGAGCGGTCGTCCGGCGAACGCGTCAGCATCGATGAGATCGTGAGCGACCTGATGCGCGATGGCGCCGGCCGCGCGGACGAAACCGAGGAGGCTTTGCGCTTCGCGGTCCGCGAAGACCTCGGCTCTGATCTTGCCGCCCGCATGTTCGGTGGCGGCTTCGGAACAGGGGAGTATCTGATGTTTGGTGCGCTCTACGCCGACATCAATCGCCTGACGCTCGTCGAAGACCGCAACGCCGAGCCGATCGTCCAAAACATCGACATCGGCACCGATTGAGTGACGCCCGGTGGCCCATCCCTATCAACACGCCGTCCGCTCGGCGCGCCTGTTTGGCGGCCAACCTGAAGACTACCAGGCGATCCATGACTGGTTCGACGAGTCAAAGGCGCACATCGCAGACCTTCGTCATCGCGCGCTGCGCCACCACAGCGAAGGCATCTTCCTCTGCGAGGCGATCTTCGGGACGACAATCACGAACAGCGACGGCAAGCCCGTCCCGGTCCGCACGGTCGGCGAACAGCACGTGAAAGATGATCTTGGCTGGATCCCGTCCGTGAAAGACTGGCTGCAGCACCTCGATGTCCAGCCCTGGATGGGCCGAACCGTCTACCGCCCCTCGGCGGAAGACCGGAAGCGGTAACGGTAGGGTGATGGCGAGCGGCTTCGATGCCGCGCGCGGCTAACCCGTCGGTGTGCAAGTGGCGTTGCACGGCACCTCTTCGCGCTTCGTCACGGCGCCGGTGAACAGCGACATCGTCTCCTTGAAGCACGTGCCGCCTTCCTTGACGACGCGCACCATCGTGTTCTTCGGCGCGGTCGCCTGACACACGACCGAGAACGTCGATGATTGCGCAAGTTGCGTCAGGGCTGCCGGGGCCTTCAGATCGCCAGCGCGGGCTTGAGACACCAGCCAGTCAATCAGGCTCACGCCGCTGCTGGTCTGGTCAAAGTTCGCGACCGGAAACCACTCGTGGTTGATCTCGCCCTTGCTGCTGACAAGCCGGAACAGAATATCGCCGGACGTTGGACACGCGCCGACAAACACCTTCGTGCCGTTCGCGGTCGTCAGTTCGCCGAAGTTGATGTCCGGCATACACGCCCCCTGCTGCTGCCACATCTTCTGTTGTGCGAGCAGGTGATTGACGCGGCTGTAAGGCACGTCGTTCGTCATCGCGTGATAGAGCGTGATGATGGTCGGGACGGCTGCCACGATGGACACCGCAAGCAGCGTCATCTGGACCAGTCTCTTGACGCCGGCGAAGGGCGTGCCGCGCTCCGGCTGAGTCCATTCCTCAGCGCGTTCAAGAACGTCTTTTCTGCGTTGGTCTGTCATCGTGATCACCCCACCAGGATCGGCTGTGACATAGAAAGCGGTCATTTCGCGGTCCCCGTCGCCGCCGGCGTGCCCGGCGTCTCGGGAAACTACGTGCCCATACTTTAACCACGCTTGATCGGCCCGTTCACGTCCGATTAAGCGCGTGGGACATGAGCCGCAGCGGGAGCGCCCACGTATTACGTCCCTCATTCCGCCCCGTCGCGCGACTAGCGCGGGTCCCGGACACAGAACGCTGGAGAAGCGGGTCCGCCGCCGTCGCCCAGCATTGCTGGTCTCCGCCTTTTGACTTAGATCGATCCCATGAGCAACTCGGCTAAATCCGCCCGCGCGCCTGCGAAAAAATCGAAGAAAGCGGCCGCGGCACGTACCAAGTCCGCGCCGGCTAAGACGCAGGCGACAAAATCACGTTCGGCGAACGGGGCCGGCAGCACGCCCGGTGCAAAAAGCCCGACGATCACTGTCCGAGGTGCGCGGGAGCACAATCTGCGCGACGTCGATCTGACGATCCCGCGCGATGAGATGATCGTGTTTACGGGGCTCTCAGGCTCCGGCAAGTCGTCGCTCGCGTTCGATACGATCTATGCCGAGGGCCAGCGCCGGTACGTCGAAAGCCTCTCGGCCTACGCGCGCCAGTTCCTCGAGATGATGCAGAAGCCCGATGTCGACCACATCGAAGGCCTCTCGCCGGCGATCTCGATCGAACAGAAGACAACCAGCCGCAACCCGCGATCAACCGTCGGCACCGTCACTGAGATCTACGACTACCTGCGTTTGCTGTTCGCGCGCGTCGGCGTGCCGTACTCACCGGCGACTGGCCTGCCGATCGAGAGCCAGACCGTCAGTCAGATGGTCGATCGCGTGCTCGAGCTGCCGGAAGGCACGCGCCTTTACCTGCTCGCACCGGTTGTGAAGGGCCGCAAAGGCGAGTTCCGCAAAGAGCTGATTGAGTATCAGAAGCGCGGCTTCCAGCGCGTGAAGGTCAACGGCCAGTTTACCGAGATCGCGGACGCGCCGAAGCTCGACAAGAAGTTTAAGCACGACATCGATGTTGTGATCGACCGGATCGTGGTGCGCGACGACGACGGCACCCGGACGCGGCTCGCAGACAGCTTCGAAACTGCGCTCGAGCTTTCCGACGGCATTGCGATCGCAGAGTTCGCCGATCAGCCGTTGCCGCCGAGCGAGACCAAGGGCGCGAACAAGTCAAAGAACGAGACCCACGAGCGGATCACGTTCTCGTCGCGGTTTGCCTGTCCGGTGTCGGGCTTCACGATCGAAGAAGTCGAGCCGCGATTGTTTTCGTTCAACGCGCCAGCTGGTGCCTGCCCCAAGTGCGACGGGCTCGGCACGGAGTTACGCTTCGAGCCGGACCTGATCGTCCCCGACGGCTCGCTGTCGCTGCGCCAGGGCGCGATTGCGCCGTGGGCCAAGACCGGTGCGACATCCCCCTACTACGAACAAACGCTACAGGCGCTCGCGCGGCACTTTGATTTCAAGATGACCACGCCATGGAACGAGCTTCCGCGCGACGTCCAGAACGTCGTCCTGTTCGGGTCCGGCCGCGAGGATGTCCGCTTCGTCTACGAGGACGGCCTGCGCAAATACAAGACGACTAAGCCGTTCGAAGGCGTGCTGTTCAATGTCGAGCGTCGCTGGCGCGAGACCGAAAGTTCGTGGGTGCGCGAGGAGCTCTCGCAGTATCAGGGCAACCACCCGTGCGATGCGTGTGACGGCTATCGTCTGAAGCCGCAGGCGTTGGCGGTGAAGATCGACGGCCTGCACATCGGCGAAGTCACCAACATGTCGATCCGCAAGGCCAACGCGTGGTTCAGCGAAGTCGACCGCACGTTCTCGCGGCAGCAGGGCGAGATCGCACAGCGCATTCTGAAAGAAATTCGCGAGCGGCTGCGCTTCCTCAATGACGTCGGCCTCGATTACCTGACGCTGTCGCGTTCGTCCGGCACGCTGTCGGGGGGCGAGAGCCAGCGCATTCGGCTTGCATCGCAGATCGGCTCAGGGCTTACGGGCGTGCTCTACGTGCTCGACGAACCGTCGATCGGACTCCATCAGCGCGACAACGAACGCCTGCTCGGAACGCTCCGGCATCTCCGCGATCTCGGCAACACGGTCATTGTCGTCGAGCATGACGAGGACGCCGTCCGCACCGCTGATTACGTCGTCGATATCGGGCCGGGCGCCGGCGTTCACGGCGGGCAGATCGTGGCCCAGGGCACGCCGGAAGAAGTAATGGCGACGACGGGCAGCCTGACGGGGCAATACCTAAGCGGCGCGCGTCAGGTGCCGGTCCCGTCCGACCGTCGAAAGCCCAACGCCAAGCGTCAGATCACCGTGCGCGGCGCGACGGCGAACAACCTGCAGGACATCACGGGCGCGATCCCGCTCGGCATCATGACGTGCGTGACCGGCGTCTCCGGCGGTGGCAAATCAACGTTTCTGATCGAGACGCTTTACAAGGCGATTGCGCGCAAGCTCAACAATGCGCGGGCCCAACCGGGCGCGCACGATCGGATCGATGGCATTGAGCTGCTGGATAAGGTCATCGACATCGACCAGTCGCCGATTGGCCGGACACCCCGGTCAAACCCCGCGACGTACACGGGCGCGTTCACGCCGATCCGCGAGTGGTTCGCCGGTCTGCCTGAGGCGAAAGCGCGGGGCTACTCGCCCGGCCGGTTTTCGTTCAACGTTAAAGGCGGTCGCTGCGAAGCCTGTCAGGGTGACGGCGTCATCAAGATTGAG
>JBCBXS010000074.1:0-9835 GCA_039816475.1 Pseudomonadota bacterium
CCGGCTGATCGCGGCGCACGGCGTGCAGGCTGCGACATCGGCGATGTTCGAGGACATGCCGCACAACCTCGCGCCGGCCCACGCACTCGGGATGCGCACGGTGCTGGTGCACTCAAGCTACATGGACCATCCGATCCAAAGGAAAATGCGCAGCTGGACGGGGCTCCCGCAGCATGTGCACCATATGACCGATAATCTTGACCAGTTCCTCGAGCATGTCCTCGAAGATTTGAAGGCCGAGGCAGGGACACAAGACGCGCAGGGCGTTACCTGACAGAGAGGCGGCGCGCGACCGCCGCGGCCAGAGCAACTGACGAGCAGGGATGAGCGGCCATGGCCGAGACGCGACACGCCAGATTGATGATCATCGGCTCCGGCCCGGCGGGTTACACGGCCGCCGTCTACGCGGCGCGCGCCATGCTCGAGCCGGTTCTCATCCAGGGCATCCAGCCCGGCGGCCAGCTCACCATCACGACCGACGTCGAAAACTATCCGGGCTTTGCCGATGCGATCCAGGGCCCGTGGCTGATGGATCAGATGAAGGCGCAGGCTGAAAACGTCGGCACCGAAATCATCATGGACCACATCACCGACGTGGACCTTTCGCGGCGTCCGTTCCGGCTGACGGGTGACGATGGCGCGACCTACACCTGCGACGCGCTCGTCATCTGCACCGGCGCTCAGGCCCGTTGGCTGGGACTTCCAAGTGAAGCCGCGTTCCAGGGCTTCGGCGTTTCAGCCTGCGCGACGTGCGACGGCTTTTTCTACCGCGGTAAACATGTCGTCGTTGTCGGCGGCGGAAACACGGCCGTTGAGGAAGCGCTGTTTCTGACCAACTTTGCGAGCAAAGTGACGGTCGTCCATCGCCGCGACAGCTTCCGCGCCGAGCGCATCCTTCAGGATCGCGTTTTCGCGAACGAGAAGATCGACGTGATCTGGGATCACGTGGTCGACGAAGTCATCGGCGATGCGGAACCGAAGAAGGTCACCGGGCTCCGGCTCAAGAACGCAAAGACCGGCGACACGACCTCCCTCGACGCCGACGGCATCTTCATCGCAATCGGGCACGCCCCTGCGACCGAGCTGTTCAAAGGCAAGCTCGAAATGAAGCCGTCCGGATACGTCATTACCGCCCCGGACTCGACGGCGACGTCGGTACCTGGCGTCTTCGCCGCCGGCGACGTAACTGACGATATCTATCGTCAGGCCGTGACGGCGGCCGGGATGGGTTGCATGGCGGCGTTGGAAGCCGAGCGGTTCATTGCCGAGCTCGAGGCGCCGCGGCAGGCCGCCGAATAGCCCAGTCAGACGTTCGCAGACTGGACACACTGCACTGCACAATCCATGTAAGGCGCGCATGACAGGTTCCCTGCCTGACCGGCAGCGTGCGCCTGCAGCACTTCGTTATACCGCCGGACACCCCAAATCATCCTGCATGGGTCCGGTCCCGCGCGGCTGGCCGCCGGTTCGCGCAGTCTACGGAGGGTTTCGAGCCCGATGGATTGGGACAAGCTGAAGATCTTCCACGCGGCCGCAGATGCGGGCAGCTTCACGCACGCCGGTGAAGCGCTGCGTATGAGCCAGTCTGCCGTGAGCCGCCAGGTCTCAGCCCTTGAGCGCGATCTGAAGGTCCCGCTGTTCCATCGCCACGCCCGCGGGCTCGTCCTGACTGAGCAGGGCGAGCTGCTCTACCAGACCGCATCCGACGTCATGAGCAAGTTGCAGACGGCGGAGACGCTGCTGTCCGATGCAACGACGAAGCCCGCCGGCGATCTCCGGATCACGGCACCCGTCGGCCTTGGCACGGTCTGGATTACGCAGCGTCTCCGCGAGTTCATGGACCTCTATCCGGACATTCGGATGGAGGTGGTCTTGAATGACGAGCAGATCGATATCGCGATGCGCGCGGCTGACGTCGCGATCTGGACGCACGAGCCGGAAAACCCCGATCTCATCCGCCGGCCGCTGACCTCCATCCGCCTGCGCGCGTTCGCCTCGACCCATTACGTCAAGACGTTCGGGGCCCCGCAATCGCTCGACGAACTCGAACGGCATCGGTTCGTCTCCTACAGCGGGCAGCCGACGCATCATCTCTCGACAATGCGCTGGCTCGAGACGGCCGGCACGAACGGCCGCGGCCCGCGTGAGCCGGTCCTCCGCGTCAACAGCATCATCGCCGTCAAATATGCCGTGCGCAGCGGTATCGGCGTCGGACTGATCCCGGAGTATTTGACAGAAGAAGAGAAGGACCTCGTTCCGGTCCTGAATGATGTCGAGCTGCCCAAATTGCAGCTTCTCTTCGTCTATCCAGAAGAACTCAAGTCTTCGAAGAAAGTCCATGTTCTGCGCGACTTCTTCGTGACTAAGGCAAGAGCAATGCGACAGTAAAGTTGCTTGGCGAATACTAGATCATGCGCAAGCCGCATATGATACATTCCGTACCAGCGCTTCAGATCGACGGCGGAATGCAGTGACCTAGCTCGGCTGTGATGACAGCCAACGAAGGCGCATCTCCCTTTGACGCCTTTGATTTCAAATGGTGTGAGACCCTAAGGACCGAGCCGGGTTGACCGGTCTCGGTTCTCTTTTTTCCCACCGTCCCGGACAGCGCGTTGTTCGACGTTTGCGCGTTTGCGGGCGCCCCGTTCGCGCGGTAAACCGACGACCAAAATCATGCACTTGGAGGACGCGGTCGAATGGCGAAGACGCTCTACGACAAGATTTTCGACGAGCACATTGTCAGCGAGCAAGAGGACGGCACCTGCCTTCTCTACATCGATCGCCATCTCGTCCACGAAGTGACAAGCCCGCAGGCGTTCGAAGGCTTGCGCATGGCCGGGCGCAGCGTCCGCGCACCCGAAAAGACGCTGGCCGTTGTTGACCACAACGTCCCGACATCCGACCGCTCCGCCGGCATCGACGATGAAGAAAGCCGCATTCAGGTCGAAACGCTTGCGAAGAACGCAGCCGACTTCGGCGTCGAGTATTTTGATGAGCGCGACACGCGGCAGGGCATCGTTCACGTCATCGGGCCGGAGCAGGGCTTCACGCTGCCCGGGACCACAATCGTTTGCGGCGATAGCCATACCTCGACGCACGGCGCGTTTGGCGCACTGGCTCACGGCATCGGGACCAGTGAAGTCGAGCACGTGCTCGCAACGCAGACCCTGATCCAGCAGCGCGCGAACAACATGCGCGTTGTCGTCGACGGCACGCCGAACGAGGGCGTGACAGCGAAAGACATCATCCTCGCGATCATCGGCGAAATCGGCACGGCGGGCGGCACCGGTCACGTCATCGAATATGCGGGCGTTGCGATCCGCGGGCTCTCTATGGAAGGCCGGATGACGGTCTGCAATATGAGCATTGAGGGCGGTGCGCGGGCTGGCATGGTGGCCCCCGACGAGAAGACGTTCGAGTACCTCAAGGGCCGCCCCAAGGCGCCGAAGGCCGGCGCCTGGGACATGGCGATGCGCCACTGGGAAACGCTCTACACCGACGACGGCGCCGAGTTCGACCAGATCGTGAAGCTGGACGCCGCCAACCTGCCGCCGACCATCACCTGGGGCACGAGCCCTGAGGATGTCGTCTCCGTCACCGGCGCGGTTCCGAACCCCGACGGCATCGACGATCCGTCAAAGCGCGCGTCGATGGAGCGGTCGCTCACATACATGGGCCTCGAGCCGGGCACGAAGGTCACCGACATCAAGCTCGATCGCATCTTCATCGGATCGTGCACGAACGGGCGGATCGAAGACCTGCGCGCCGTTGCCAAGATCGCGGAAGGCCGCAAGGTCCACGACGACATTTACGCGATGATCGTACCGGGCTCGGGTCTCGTCAAAGCACAGGCGGAAGCCGAAGGCCTCGATGTAATCCTGAAGAACGCAGGCTTCGACTGGCGCGAAGCAGGTTGCTCGATGTGTCTCGGCATGAACCCCGACCAGCTCAAACCGAAGGAGCGGTGCGCTTCGACGTCAAACCGGAACTTCGAGGGGCGTCAGGGTCGGCAGGGCCGCACGCATCTCGTCTCGCCGGTCATGGCGGCAGCGGCAGCAATCGCAGGCCACTTCGTCGACGTTCGCAGCTTCCCGCACGGTTAACGCGAACGCGCGAACAGCCGCGCGAATGCATTGCACCACCAACGGGCGTTCGCGGCACCGACATTCGTCGGCACGCGCCGGATAAGTCTTGTCTTCCCGCGACTTAGAACTACTCTGCGTCGCAAAAAATCTGTGGCGTGGGGAGGAAGACCTGTGAGGTCTCAGCGTATCGGCTTCGCGTTAAGCGGCGCATTGCTCTTGGTTGGCTTGAGCGCGGCGACAACGCATGCCGCGAACGAACCAACATTTCCAGCTTGGCAAATCGGCAAGATCTGCGCCGACGACAGTGCGCGAGGACAGTGCCAGCTGTTCGAACAGCGCGCACGGGATGCCCTCAATGGCGCCTGGTACTTCATCGTGCCCGCCCATCGTGCGGCCTGCCTCGCTGAAGTGAAGCCGCCGATCGAACCGAGCTTCCGCGTTCTCTCAACGTGCATCGACGCCAAAGCGTCGGAAGAGAAACTGCGCGTGCATCAGGCCCAGCAATTGGCATCGCGCCAAGCGGCCGAGGAAGCCTACGCGCGCAAGCAGGCTGCGCTGGCGGAAGCCGAAGCGAAGAAGAAGGCTGAGGCGGCTGCTATCGCGCAGGCCAAGGCGGACGAGGCGCGTCGCGTGCAGGAAGAGCAGGCCAGTTTTCTCGCGAGCCTCGCAGCTCTTCAGGCCGCCGAAGCGAAAGCGGAAGCCGACAAGATCGCGGCCGCGGAACGCAAGGCGAAGGAAGAGGCAGAACGCAGGCGTCTCGCAGAACTCGAGGCTCAGAAGAAAGCTGAAGCCGAGCGCAAAGCCCGCGAGGAGGCGGAGCGCATTCGGCTCGCTGAACTCGAAGCTCAGAAGAAAGCTGAGGCCGAACGCAAGGCGCGTGAGGAGGCGGAGCGCAAGCGCCTGTCTGAACTCGAAGCTCAGAAGAAAGCTGAAGCCGAACGCAAAGCGCGCGAGGAAGCAGAGCGCAAACGTCTCGCTGAATTCGAAGCTCTGAAGAAAGCCGAGGCCGAGCGCAAGGCGCGCGAAGAAGCAGAACGCAAGCGCCTCGCTGAACTCGAAGCTCAGAAGAAAGCCGAAGCCGAGCGAAAGGCGCGCGAGGAGGCAGAGCGCAAGCGCCTGGCTGAACTCGAAGCTCAGAAGAAAGCCGAAGCCGAACGCAAGGCGCGTGAGGAGGCAGAACGCATTCGCCTCGCTGAACTCGAAGCTCAGAAGAAGGCCGAGGCCGAACGCAAAGCGCGTGAGGAAGCAGAACGCATTCGCCTCGCTGAGCTCGAAGCTCAGAAGAAAGCCGAGGCCGACCGAAAAGCGCGTGAGGAAGCAGAACGCAAGCGCCTCGCTGAGCTAGAAGCTCAGAAGAAAGCCGAAGCCGAGCGTAAGGCGCGCGAGGAAGCAGAACGCAAGCGCTTGGCTGAACTCGAAGCTCAGAAGAAAGCCGCCGCTGAGGCGGAAGCCAAACGCATCGCCGAGGAAGAGAAGGCGCTGCAGACCATGCTCGCGCAACTGAAGGCCGAGGAAGAAGCCGCCGCACGCAAGAAGAAGGCTGAAGCTAAGCGCAAGGCGCGCGAAGAGGCCGAGCGCCAGCGTCTCGCCGAGCTTGAAGCTCAGAAAAAAGCTGAGGCCGAAGCCAAGCGCGTGGCGGAAGAAGAGAAAGCCCTGCAGGTGATGCTGGCCAACCTTCGCCGCGAAGAAGAACGCGCGCGTGCCGAGGCTGCGGAGCGCAAGCAGGCTGCGCTACGACGCAAGGCGGAGACTTGCCTTGATAACGTGCGCACAGCGGCTTCGGCCGGTTCGATCCAGTTCGCAACGTCGAGCGCGCGCCTTTCACCGGCAAGCACCGAAACAATCGCGCGGATCGCCGACATCGCGAAGGGCTGCCCGAACGTTTCAATCTCCGTGGACGGTCATACGGACTCAACGGGATCAGACACGCTCAATCAGCGGCTCTCCCAGCAGCGCGCGGCATCAGTTGTCAGCGCACTGGTGGCAGCAGGCGTCCCAGCAGATCGCCTGGCGGCGAAAGGCTTCGGCGAGACGCGTCCCCTGCTGCCGAACAACACGGCCGCCAACCGCGCGAAGAACCGCCGGATCGAGTTCAGCGTCCGCTAGCGACTCGTTGAGCTGAGCTGGCTCGCTGGGAGCGCACCTTGCGACGCTTAAACAGCGACCCTGCGTTTCCGCAGACCTGATCTGCCGCAAGCGCGAACGGGCGCCCACATCCATTTGCGTGGCGCCCGGCGCGGGCCTACGGTCCGGTAGTCTCCACTTCCGCAATCCACCCGGAGCCCACCGTGCCACGGCAGATCACGATCCAGGAGCGCATTGCACTGCTCGCGCTTCTGATCTGCCTGCCGGCACTCGCCATCGATGCAATGCTGCCGGCGCTGCCCGAGATCGGACGGGACCTCGACCTCGCCGACGCGAACCGCGCGCAGCTTATCATCATCGCCTTCGTGATCGGCCTCGGCATCGGGCAACTCTTCTACGGCCCGCTCTCCGACAGCTTCGGCCGGCGCCTGCCGATCCAAGTCGGCCTCGCGGTCTTCCTCATCGGCAGCCTGATCTGCCTTTTTGCAGAGACCTTTGTCGCCATGCTCGCCGGCCGCGCGCTGCAAGGCGTCGGCGCGGCCGGTCCGCGGACCGTCGCCGTCGCCCTCGTCCGCGACAACTTTAGTGGTGCGCAGATGGCCCGGATCATGTCGTTCGTGATGGCCGTCTTTATCACTGTGCCAGCCATCGCCCCGTTTGTCGGACAGGTCGTGCAGACGCTCGCCGGATGGCGGATGATCTTCACCGTGTTCCTGGTGATGGCGACAGTCGCACTCGTTTGGTTCACGCTCCGGCATCCGGAAACGCACCCACCCGAGAAGCGCCGCGCGTTGTCGCCGGCCAACCTCGCCGCCGACGCCAGGACAACGCTCAGCGACAAGACCACGCTCAGTTATACAATCGCGACCGGGTTCATCTTCGCGGGCTTCTTCGGATACATCACGAGCGCACAGCAGGTCTTCGTGACGACCTACGGCAAGGGCGCTGCGTTCCCCGGTTACTTCGCCGTCCTCGCCTTCGCGATTGGGACGGCCTCGATCTTCAATGCCCGGTACGTCACGCGCTTCGGTGAGAGGCGCCTTGCCCACGTCGCGCTGACCGCGCTCTGCCTCTCAGCCGGCGCCGGCTTCTTGATAGAATGGGTCGATCTTGCGCTGCTGCCGTTCCCGCTGTTCTACACGGTCATGTTCGGCATCATGTGTGCGTTCGGTGTCCTGTTCGGCAACATGAACGCCATTGCCATGGCGCCGATGGGCCGGATCGCGGGCATTGCGTCGGCGATCATCGCCTCGGTCTCGGCCATCATCGCAGGCGTCGGAGGTGCGATCATCGGGCAGGCCTACGACGGGACGACGCTTCCGCTGTTCGCGGGCTTCCTCGTCTGCAGCCTCGCCGCAGCGGTTGTGATCACCTTCGGCCATGCCGCGCCACAAACGCAGGAGACGCCGACACCATGAGCAAGGATGCCGTCCGCGCACAATTCGGTGCCAACGCTGCGAACTATGTTGCCTCGCCCGTGCACGCAAAGGGCAAGTCGCTTGCCCGGCTTGTCGAGGCCGTCGCGCCACGTGCCGATTGGCATGCGCTTGATATTGCAACAGCGGCCGGCCACACGGCTTTCGCGTTTGCCCCTCACGTTTCGCACGTGGTCGCCTCGGATTTGACGCCCGAGATGCTCGATCAGGCGCGCGCGCTCGCGGCTGAAAAGCAGATCACCAACGTGTCGTTTGCCGAAGCCGATGCAGAAGCGCTGCCGTTCGAGGACGCGACGTTCGATCTTGTGACCTGTCGGATCGCGCCACATCACTTTCCGGACGTAGCAGCGTTCGTCCGTGAGGCGGCGCGCGTTCTGAAGCCTGGTGGTCGCTTCGGTCTTGTCGACAACCTGGCACCGGACGCAACGACAAACCCGGACCTGACCGCCGATGCGGCACACCAGTCCGCCGTCGCCTACAACGCCTTTGAGAAACGTCGCGACCCGAGCCACGGACGTGCTCTCGCCTACGCCGAGTGGCTCGCCATTGTCGAAGCAGCTCATCTCGCGATCCAGTCAACCGAACTGCTCGACAAGGCCATGCGGTTCGAGCGGTGGTGCGCGACGATGTCCGTTGCGCCCGATCTGAAAGAAAGTCTTAGAGCGGACGTTACGAAAGCCGGCTCCCCGCTTGCGGCTTTTATCCGGCCTGAGCCGATCGACGGCGGAGCCGATGTCGCGTTCACGCTGACCGAACTGGTGCTCGTCGCCGACAAGGATCCAACCACACGCTGAGGGGGCGCGCAACCAACGGCCCCGGCCTAAGGTTCTCGGTCGTTTCAATGTTTTAGGTGGAATTCGCAGCTTCAGCCGACCGTAATCGCAGTCTGGCCCAATCCGGTTGGCAGAAACGCGTGAAGTCGGGTAGCACTCGATAACGGGGGTTCGGTTGGACCTGCATTTCGCAGTTGCGGGATGAGGTTCGGCGCGATGCCCAGTCGTGGGAGACACGCAGCGCATGCCGTTCAAGATCATCAACCGAACTGTCATTGCGCTGACTGCGTTCGTGGTCGCCATCATCGCGGCGACGGCCGGCAGTTCACAGGCCCCGACCGCTGAATCCTATGCGGAGTTTGTCGGCGGGACGATCGTGCCGCCGGGCGATCTCGTCATCGACAATCGCAAGTTGTTCTGCGGCAGGCGGCCAACGGTGCTCGACGATAAGCTGGACGACTACGGCGCGGCTTTTCCGGGCTTCGTGATCCTGAACCCGCGTCTTCTTGCAGGCGTGCCGACGCCGGTGAAGCTCTGGATTTACGCGCACGAATGCGGGCATCAGTTCCGCGGACCGGATGAAGCCGCCGCCGACTGCTTCGCCGTCCAACGCGGCCGTCGCCAAGGCTGGCTCACACCGAAAGGCCTGGAGCAGGTCTGCACGTTCATCAGCCCGGCGCCGAGCAGCATCATGCACCTCGCCGGCCCGCAGCGCTGCCAGCTCATGCGTCGCTGCTACGCTGAGAAGAAGGTGTACTGAGGCACGCTTGCGCCGGCCGGCGAATGATCGCCGGACTGGCGCGCGAGCTTCCGCCCATCACAAAACACGTTGGCCTTATGCGCATCTCGACTTGATCCGGGGTGCGTGATCTCGTGTGGCAGAACGATCCAGCGAGGCAACGGCGTGGCGAGGACAGAGGCGGAGCAGACACCCGAGTGGGTCGCGCGCGCGAACGGTCGGGTGTTCTACGGCTGGGTGATCGTCGCGGTCGCAAGCTTCGGTGTGTTCTCAAGCGGGCCGGGCCAGTCGCACACGTTCTCGGCGTTCCTCGATCCGATCAGCCGAGATCTCGGCATCGGCACTACGACGATCTCGATCGCCTACGGCATCGCAACGCTCGCAGCCGCCTTCCTGCTCCCGTACATGGGACGTCGCGTCGATCGGCACGGCCCGAAAACGATGCTGTTCGTCATCACCGGCGCACTCGGGGCTGCCTGTCTCTTCTTCGGGGCCGCGGCGAATTTCCTCTGGCTCGCAGTGGGTTTCGGCCTGCTCCGCTTCTTCGGCCAGGGCTCGTTGATGCTCACGTGCGCGAACCTCGTCTCGCAGTGGTTCTCACGCTCGCGCGGATTGGCGATGAGCCTCATGGCGCTTGGCTTCGGTGTGTCGATGGCCGTCCACCCGCCGTTGTCGCACGCGATGATCGAGGCGTTCGGCTGGCGGACGGCGTGGGTC
>JBCBXS010000075.1:0-9778 GCA_039816475.1 Pseudomonadota bacterium
AAGACGCGCGGCAAGTCTCGCAGCGTCATCGCTCGAGGCCGTCAGCCGGCCGTCGAAGGTCCACGTCGCCGGCACACCAACGCGCCCTGCCGCAGCGATTGTTCCGGCGAACCGCGCCGACGACGCGCCGTTGTTGACGCTCGCCAACGTCTTCAAACCCTTGGCGACGGGCCCCTCCGCGATCAAGGTGACCTTGATCGGGGCCGGTTTACCGCCCGCCTCTGTCGGCGATTGGGTCTTCGGGATCGCGTTGCGCCCAGTCAACCAGGCGAGAGCTGTGTCCGCGTTCGTTCCGGCGACGTTTGATTTCAGACTGATCTCTGCAGACCGCCAATCGTCGAGCGGCTTATCGCTTGTCAGATCAAGCGACACCTGATCGCCGCGCACCGTACCGGACATCGCCAGCGCCAAACGCTCGGGACCCTCAGTCCGCTCTCGCAGCGAGAAACCCACCCGCGCCGGCGTCGGCACAATGCTTCCGAACTCGGCGAACTGCCGCCCGGTTAGTGCGGTCATAAACGAGACGAGCGCCGTCGCCGACGCCCGATCCTCAACACCGACCGTTCCGTTTAAGGCCGACGCGGTCGGCGCTGCGACGTTGGCGATCGTCCCTGAGATATCGAGGTTGTATCCGGCGCCGCTGGTCATCTTCGCGCGCCGGATTGTGAGCAGCGGTCCGGCACGGGTGACCGCGATGTCGACGTCACGCGCCGTCGTCGTCCCGTCGCGCACGCGATCAGCGCGGAGTGAGAAATTGAACTCGGCGCCAGAGGCCCCGTCATCCCGGTCGAGACCATCGCGGAGCAATGCGCGCAGCTTATCCGGTTGCAGAAGGCCCGGTGCGATTGCTCTGAGGTCGAGATCCGCGCTCGCGATCGAAAGCGTCTGCTTGCCGGCCGTACCCCGGTCGACGGCGTAATTCACGAGGAGGCGTCGCCCGCCGAGCATCATCCGGCCATCTTCGATCGCCGTCAGTGCGCCTTCGCGAACGAGCCGCGCATTGATCGCAAACCGGCGCGGTGCGACGCCGTCAAGCTTGCCGAGCCCCGGCGCGAGCCAGTTGGCAAAGCGGACGCTGTTGCCGCCGTCGGCCAGCAGAGCGCCGCGGAACTCCTGAAGTGTGCCGTCCGTGCCGATCCGGCCGGTGCCGTCGAGATTGAGTTCCGTTCCGCCTGGGCCCCGCAGCCCGAGCCGATTGAGCGTCACCCGTCCCGCCGAGAACGTCGCGTTCAGGGCGAGCGCGCTCACTTCGCTCCCGCCAAGCGTTGCCTGCTCGGCAACAAGCGCAAGCGTTTTTCGTTCGGAGCCGGCACCCGCGAGCGCTGACAGCGCTTCTCCCAGACGGATCGCACGGGCTTCGAGGTTTGAAGACGCGCCGGCGTTGTCCGCGCTCCCGGCAATTCGATCGAGGTCGAGCCAGCGCGCGGTCAGCGTGATCGTTGCATCGTTGTTGCCGGAGACGGGTAAGCGCGCGGTCCCGGTCAGTTCTTGGGATCGGCGCTGCTGATCGAACAGGATGGAGATCCCCTCCAGAGCGACTTGCTCCGCATCGACGTTCACCTCCGCCGAGACTTCGATAGGCGCGACAGCGGAGGCATCGCCCTCCAGCGCCGTCAACTTTGCAACGTTGAGTGCGAGACGGCCTGCAAACTTAGGTTGATCGCCGGAGAGAGAAGTGAGGTCGCCGTCGAGTGTCAGCGAACCGCTGCCATCGCCGGCCCGTGCGTTCAATTTCAGCGGAAGCTTGCCATCAGCGTCGAGCGAGCCGGTTGACAGGCGAACGTCGCGCATCGCGCCTGCAAGTGACGCTTGCCCCTCAAACTTGTATGGCCCCGAGAGCGCTTCGGCAGAGAAGTCGCCGCTGATGTCTGAGACGCTTGCAACTGCCTCGCCCTTCGCGGACTCAAGCGTCACATCACCCTTCGTCACCGCGACCTGCTTGAGGCTGACATTCGCGCCGGAAACGCGAGAGCCCTGACCAAGGCTCTGCCAGTTCCCGCGCCCGTCCTCGGTGAGCCTGAGCCGGATCGACGGCTGCTCGATGACGATGTCCCGCGCCTCGATCGCGCCCGACAGCAGCGGCGGCACTGACAGCCGCATCGTGAAAGTCTTCGCGCGCAGGAACGGTTCGCCGAGCATCCCCGGCGGATTGGCGATCACGAGGTCTTCGAACGAAACATATGGCTGAGGCAGAAGCCGAAGATTAACGTCGCCGCGCACGCGGACATCGCGGCCGATTAACCGTGAGGCCTCGACCTCGAAGACGCCGCGATAGGTGTTCCAGTCAATGAACGGCGGGATTGCAAACAGCGCGACCAGCACGGCAGTCAGCAGCGTCCCGATTGTCAGGAAGAATGCGTTCATGACTGCTCAGGCGCTTCCGCTCTCGTCATCCGGTGTCCTGCTCGTCGCCAGCACCGGCGCAGAGCCTGCCGCCGGCATCGATCGCGGTCTTCGGCGCGCCAAACCGGCGACGACTCGTGTGAGTTGCGTTGCAACATCAGCCGAGGACTGCGCTCTGTCCACCATCGGTTCTATGGCACACTCGCATTGACGGGAGTATGGCTTGGAGATGGGAGCCACGGCGCCGATGACTGCGACCCTTCGCCCGCAATTGCACCCGCGCCACAACTTGGTCTGCATGCGGACTGGCGATGACTGAGACGACAGGGCCGTCCGGGCGCGGCGATGCGAAAAAGCAACAGACATTCAGCATCCGTCAGGCGGCAAACAGTCTGCTGTCCGACGACGTGTTTCAGGACGTCCGCGAGCGGCTCACAACAAACGTCAACCGTTTCGCCAGCGAACGTCTGATTATTGTTTGGGCACTTGCGATCCTGATCGGGCTCGGCGTCGGCTATGCGGCGCTCGCGTTTCGCTATCTGCTCTCCAGCGTCCAGATGCTGTGGCTTGGAACCCGCTCTGAGGCGATCCTCGAGGCGGCGGCCCAGACGCCCTGGTACGTCATCCTGATGGCACCGGTCATCGGCGGGCTGGTCGTTGGCTTTCTGCTCGAACGGTATGTGCCGACGCGGCGCGTTCACGGCGTCGCCGACGTCATCGAAGCGCGTGCCATCGGCGACAGCAAAATCGATCCGAAGACCGGGCTCTACAGCGCGTTGATCGCGGCGATCTCGCTTGGCTCAGGCGCCTCCGCCGGGCGCGAGGGCCCGGTTGTTCACCTGGGCGCGACGATTGCCTCGTGGGTGCAGGCACGGTTCGCGCTCGATGGGTTTTGCCGATCCACGTTGCTCGCCTGCGGCGGGGCTGCGGCTGTGTCAGCCTCCTTCAACGCGCCGA
The DNA here is from genome assembly GCA_039816475.1 of Pseudomonadota bacterium. GTDB lineage: Bacteria > Pseudomonadota > Alphaproteobacteria > Rhizobiales > Hyphomicrobiaceae > JBCBWG01. The sequence continues at coordinate 3,301 of JBCBXS010000075.1, forward strand.
TTGCAGGGGTACTGTTCGCGCACGAGGTGATCCTCGCGCACTATTCGTTGCGCGCGTTTGTGCCGGTGGTGATCGCAAGCGTCGCGGGCGGCGTCATTGTCCGCCTGCATCTCGGCAACGCGCCGACGTTCTTCGTGCCGGAGTACCAGATCACATCGGTGCTGGAGTTCCCGGCATTCGCTCTGCTGGGCCTGACCTGCGCGGCCGTCGCAATCCTGTTCGAGATCGCGATCATGGCGACGGAGCGCCGCGCGAGCGAGTTGACCATGCCGCTTTGGCTGCGGCCTGCGGTCGGCGGCCTGTTGATCGGCGCGACGGGCATATTCCTGCCGGAGATCCTCGGCGTCGGGTACGGCGCAACCGACATGGCGCTTCAGCAGAAGCTGCCGCTCGCGCTGCTGTTCACGCTCATCTTCGTGAAGACCATCCTGACGGCGATCACGCTCGCGTCGCGCTTTGGGGGCGGCATCTTTTCGCCGGCGCTCTATCTCGGCGCGATGACCGGCGGCGCGTTCGGGATTATCGCGACGGGCGCATTCCCTGAAGTGGCGTCTTCCGGCGGACTTTACGTGCTGCTCGGCATGGGCGGCGTTGCAGCCGCCGTGCTCGGTGCGCCGATCTCGACGACCGTCATGGTCTTCGAGTTGACCGGCGGCTACGACATGACGATCGCGCTGCTGCTCACCGTCTCGATCTCCAATGGGTTGACGCAGGCCGTTCTCGGGCACTCCATCTTCCACTGGCAACTGACGCGCCGTGGCCTCTCGCTTGCCGACGGGCCGCACCGCGAGATCATGCAGCGCATGACGGTCGCAACGTTCATGACGCCGCTCGAACCGGAAGAGCCGCAACCGGAACTGCCTGACATCGAGGAAAACCCCGACGATGTGCTCCGCCCCGGCGACAGCGTTGAACGCGCGCTCAGGACGTTCGACAGGCTCGGGACCACGCGCATTCCAGTCGTCTCAGCAATCGACCCCGGCAAGGCGATTGCCTGGGCCGATCAGGTTGCAGCAGTCTCCGCGCTGAACAGGGAACTGATCGCGCGATCGCAAGACGAGCATCGCTGACGCGCGCTGTGCATCATCGCGCGGATGCGGGCAGCACGTGTTGACAGGTCTCGAAGCGCGAACGCAACTCCGCCGGCATCGGCTCATTGAACGGGGAGATCGCGTTATGGATCTTGAAGTTGCCAAAGCGCGGCTCACGCAGATCATCGCGGAACGGTCTTACGGAACCGGCGTCACGATCACGCTCGCGTCTGGGCGCACATCAGATTTCTACTTCAATCTGAAGCCGACGATGCTGCACCCGGAAGGCGCGGCGCTGATCGGCCGTCTTGTTGCCGCGGCCGCGGCCGAGGCCGGTGCGGACTACGTTGGCGGGCTTGAGATGGGCGCCGTCCCCGTCGCGACGGCCGCCGCAGCCGCGAGCCACGGGTTGGGCCGGCCGATCCCTGCGTTCTTCATCCGGAAGCAGGTCAAGGAACACGGCACGCAAAGCCAAGTCGAAGGCCTCGCCAAAGGTGAGACGATCAATGGCAAGACCGTCGTGGTTGTCGAGGACGTCACGACGACGGGCGGATCAGCGTTGAAAGCCGTTGAAGTCCTGAGGGCCGAGGGCGCCGAGATCGCGTCGGTGATCACGATCGTCGATCGGCAGGAAGGCGCTGCCCAGACGTTCGCAGAGGCCGGACTGACGTTCGCGCCGATCCTGACCCGGCAGGACTTTCTCTAAGGCGCAACCGTGCCGGCTGAATTACTCCGCAGCCTCGGCAAGCTGCGGCGCTGAGCTCAGGATCGTCGCATCGACGTGCGGTTCAAACTTCGCGAAGTTCTTCGTGAACATGTCGGCGAGCGCGCGCGCCTGAGCGTCATACGCCGCGGGATCAGCCCAGGTCGTCCGCGGTATCAGGATTGCCGGATCGACGCCGTCGACGGCAACCGGCACTTCAAAGCCGAACACCGGATCAACGCGCATCTCGACATTCTCCAGCGCGCCGGAGAGCGCCGCGTTCAGCAACCGCCGCGTCGCTTTGATCGGCATCCGCGCGCCGACGCCGTAGCGCCCTTCCGTCCAGCCGGTATTGACCAGCCAGCACGTTGCGCCGTGTTCCGCGATCCGCGACCGCAGCATATCGCCGTAGACGCTCGGGTGACGCGGCATGAACGGCGCACCGAAGCATGTCGAGAAGGTCGCCTGAGGCTCTTTGCCCATCCCCTTTTCGGTGCCGGCGACCTTGGCGGTGTAGCCGGAAAGGAAATGATACATCGCCTGCGCCGCCGTCAGTCGCGCGATCGGTGGCATGACACCAAACGCATCGGCGCAAAGCATGACAACGGATGTCGGATGGCCGGCGGTGGCCGTCGCAGATGCGTTCGAAATAATGTCGAGCGGGTAGGCCGATCGCGTGTTTTCGGTGAGACGACCGTCGTCGAAGTCGGGCACGCGATCATCATCGAGAATGACGTTTTCAAGCACCGTACCGAACGCGTTGGAAGCGGCGAAGATTTCGGGTTCAGCTTCAGCGCTCAGGCGGATGGTCTTTGCGTAGCAGCCACCTTCGAAATTGTAGATGCCGTCGGCGGACCAGCCGTGTTCGTCGTCGCCGAGAAGCGTGCGCGCGGGGTCAGCGGACAGCGTTGTCTTGCCCGTGCCGGAGAGGCCGAAGAAGAGGGCTGAGCTTCCGTCCGCGCCTTCGTTCGCCGAGCAGTGCATCGGCAGAACACCGGTCTCAGGCATCGTGAAATTGAGATACGAGAAGACGGACTTCTTGGTCTCGCCGGCATACTCGGTGCCGCCGATGAGCACGAGTTTCCGCGTGAAGTCACACGCGATGACTGTCGTCGAGTTCACGCCGTGGCGTTCCGGATCAGCGCGGAAGCCCGGGAAATTGACGACCGTGAAGTCCGGCGCGAACCCGCTGAGCTCATCGCGTGACGGACGACGCAGCAGATGCCGGATGAAGACGCCATGCCAGGCGCGCTCGGTGACGATCCGCGTGTTCAGCCGGTATGCCGGATCGGCGCCAGCAAACAGATCGTGCGCGAACAGCTCGCGATCTTTCGCGTAGGCGACGAAGTCCTCGAACACGGCATCGAAGTGCGCAGGCGTCATTGCCTTGTTGTTGTCCCACCAGACGGTGTCTTCGGTGAGTGCATCGCGAACGAGAAACTTGTCGTCGACCGATCGCCCGGTGTGCTCGCCCGTCTCGACGGAAAGAGCGCCCCCTGACGTCAGTTGACCCTCGCCTGCCTTCAACGCGTGCTCGATCAACGCGACCGTGGAAAGGTTCGCGCGAACGGATTTCGCCCCACTCAGTGGGAAGGCAGTAGCGGTCATTGTGTCAGTCTCAATTGGCGGTGCTTTCACCGGCACCGGCCGAGTTGTTCAAACGTCGAGGCCGTCAATTCGCAGCAGCATCCTGCGTGACGAAGGCACGCACGTTGGCCGCTTTCGCCATGCTGAGCAACGGACTTTCGCTAATCCTCCCCGACCGTTCGAAAGTAGGGCGTCCACGTTAAAATCACGTGCAGCGACCGGCACTTGGCCGCAATTCCGGCCAACCGACGGCGACTGCGGGCTCGCCTTCGTCGCGTGTGAGCGATAACACTGTTGCCGGATGTCGATCGGCAGTGGACTTGCCGCTCCCGGGGATGGCACCCGCCGCGGGTTTTGACGCAGGTGTTCAGGTGCGGTTAAGGGCTGATTGCCGAGCGTCCTGGCAACACAATCATTCCAAAGGCCTGCCGCATCGATGTGGATGCGATGGCGATCGAGGGGCACGGGTCGATGAGAGATAGGTACACGATCGCGCTCGTAGACGATGAGCGCAACATTCTGCAGCCGCTGAGCCTTGCGCTCGAAGCGGAGGGGTATCGCGTCCGCACGTTTGCCGACGGTCAGGAAGCGATCGAGCGCCTTGGCGACGAACTTCCCGATCTTGGAATTTTTGACATTAAGATGCCGCGCATGGACGGCATGGAACTGCTCCGCCGGGTCCGTCAGAAATCGGACATGCCGGTGATCTTCCTGACGTCTAAGGACGAGGAGATCGATGAGCTGTTCGGTCTCAAGATGGGCGCCGACGACTACATCACCAAGCCGTTCTCGAGCCGCCTCGTTGTCGAACGCGTGAAAGCCGTGCTCCGCCGCAGCCAGGCTCGGGAGATGTCGGGCTCGCCCGTCGAAGCTGCGCGCGTCCTCGAGCGCGGTCTCCTGAAGCTCGATCCTGAGCGGCACACCTGTCACTGGGACGAAAAACCGGTGACCCTGACGGTCACTGAGTTTCTAATCCTGCAGGCGCTTGCGACCCGGCCCGGCGTCGTCAAGACGCGGGATGCTCTGATGGACGCGGCTTACGATGATCAGGTCTACGTCGATGACCGCACCATCGACAGCCACATCAAGCGTCTGCGTAAGAAGTTCAAGCAGGTCGATGAGAGCTTCGATGTGATCGAGACGCTTTATGGTGTCGGGTACCGCTTCAAAGAGACCTGAGGCGGTGTGCGGTTGACGGCATGACGGTGCAGCCGATGCGGACCCGGTAGACGCGAATGGCGACGGATACGCAGTTCTCGAAGATCAAACAGTCGGTGGCGAGCATCCGCGCCGGGCTCGCTGGGGTTACGCGCGACGAGAACACCGAAGGCCGATCGGGCTTTCACCTCACAGATGTCGGCCCGTGGCTTTCAAAGGCGGCGTCCCGGTCCTGGCAGGCGGTCACCGAGACACGCATCGCCCGCTATATTTCGCAGAGCCTGACCCGGCTTATCATCTTTGCGAACCTGCTGGCGTTCGCGATCCTCGTCGGCGGCTGGATGATCCTGTCGCAACAGAACATTTGGCTGATCGATGCCAAGCGCGCAGCGCTTGTGACGCAATCACGGATCCTTGCAGCGGCGATTGCAACGGAGACGATGCGCCGATCGGGATCTCCTTTCGACAACGCGGCTGAGTATGATCCTGATGTGATCATCGACCAGGCCGCCCGATCCATCACCACGCCGGCGCAGTCGCTTGCCAAGCTCGACTTCGAGATCAAGCCAGAGCAGGTTGCGCCGGTGCTCGCGCGGCTGATCGCCGGCACGAACGCACGCGCACGGATTTACGCAACCGACGGCACGATGGTGCTCGATTCAAATGCGTTCCTTGAGACTGGCGGCGTCGCCCCCTCGAACGCGGCCGAAGGCGACCCGCGCTACGTCAAGCCGAAGAACTTCTGGACGCGCTTCCTGAAGTGGCGGCTCGCCTCCAGCTTGCCGGTCTACCAGGATCGCAACGACATCTCCGGCCTCTCGTATCCGGAGGTTCGCAAGTCGATTAAAAACGGCGAGACCTACTCGATGCTGCTGATGTCCGGCTCGGGCAATCAGGTCGTCGCGATCAGTTCGCCGGTCGTCAGCGCCGGTGATGTCAAAGGCGTACTGATGCTGTCGACGCAGCCGGGAGAAATCGGCGAGATCCTGTCCGGCGAACGCTTGCGCATCGGTCTGCTCGCCATCATCGCGGGGCTCGCGACAATCATCGCGTCGATCCTGCTCGCGAGAACCGTTGCCGGGCCAATGCGGCGCTTGTCTGATGCTGCTGAAGCCGTGACCGCCGACATGACCGCAAGCCAGGCGCTGCCGACGTTCCCGGGCCGTGAAGATGAGGTCGCCCAGGTCGCACGCTCGTTTGAGAACATGACGTCGGCGATGCGCCGAAGGATTGAGGCGAGCGAACGGTTCGCAGCCGACGTCGCGCACGAACTGAAAAACCCGCTGACGGCTGCGCGAACGACCGCGGAAAGCCTCGTTTACGCCCGCACAGAAGAACAACGCGACGGGTTGGTCACGCAGATCGGCGAGGAACTTCGCCGTCTCGACCGGCTCATCTCCGACGTTTCGAACATCCAGCGGTTAGACGCCGAACTCGCGCTGCAAGAGACCGAGCCGGTCAATCTCGCTGAGTTGATCAACGGCGTGACGATGACGATGTCGGACGTCATGAAAGGCCGTGGCAGCGACGTCGAACTCGCGTTCGAAAATCGCGCGGTTAGCGATGACGTCACGGTCCGGGGGCATCCCGGCCGTATCGGTCAGGTCCTCACCAACCTGATCGACAACGCCGTCTCGTTCGCACCCGCCGGATCGCGCGTGACGATCGAGCTCGCGGATGACGGCGATCATTGCATCATCGTCGTGCGCGACCAGGGCCCCGGTATTGATCCCGACAGCCTCGATCGCATCTTCCGGCGCTTCTACACCTACCGTCCCTCCGGCGAGACAAGCCGCGGTTCGAATTCCGGGCTCGGGCTCTCGATCACGCAGGAGATCGTGCAGGCCCACGGCGGGACGATCGTCGCGCGCAATCTCGACGAGGGCGGCGCGTGCTTCACAATCACGCTGCCGAAGCGCTTCAAAGCGAAACCGCGCCGCCGGCTTTCATCGCATACGCGCCCGCCCCGTACGCCAGCTCGTGGTTAGCCAGAGCAGTT
>JBCBXS010000076.1:0-9764 GCA_039816475.1 Pseudomonadota bacterium
CAAGCACGGCAACATACCACCATGAAAAGTCCGCCGTCCCCGGCCGGATGATCAGGACGACACCGGCAAGCCCCACGGCTGCTGCACTCCAGCGCCGCCAGCCGACACGTTCTTTCAGATAGACCGCGGCGGCCGCCGTCATTGCGAGCGGCACCAGTTGGAAGACCGCCGTCACGTTTGCGATCGGCAGCCGGAAGATCGCCGACAGGTAGCAGATCACCGCGACGATTTCGGACAGGTTCCGGATTAGCAGTGGTTTGGAGTAGGCCGCCGCAATCGCCGCCGGGCCAAAGCGCGAGAACACGAACGGTGCGAGAATGAGGGTCGCCAGCAGATTACGGATGAAGATGATCTGGCCCGTCGGCAGGTCGCCTGAAACCGTCTTTGTCAGCGTATCGTTCAGGACGAACACGCCCATCGCGATAACCATCAGAAGCATCGATCGCGTGTTGGCGGCAAGCCGCCAGCGTCCGGCCCCACGCACCGGCGCGGGCTTCACTCCTGCATTGGAAAGAGCCATGTGACAGCCGTCGCACGCGGCGGTGACAGGCCGCCAGACCTGACTTCACATGCCGGCTCTGACCGCTGCGCATGGAGGCGCGGCGGAGTGGCCCGGCTGCGGGGTTACGACAGCCGGCCGGTGCCGATCTCTGGCAAGAACCACGTCAACAGGCCGAGGAGCGGGAGCAGCGCGCACAGCTCGAACACGAACTGGACGCTCGTGCCGTCGGCGAGTTGGCCGAGCAGCGCTGCACTGATTGCGCCGAGCCCGAAGACGAGACCGTAGAACAATCCGCCGATCATCCCGACGTGCTCTGGCAGCAGCTCCATCGCATAGACGAGGATCGCGGCAAACGCGCTCGCCATGGTGAAGCTCACGATGATGGTCAGCGCGATCGTGCCTGCAAAGTTCATGTGCGGGAGCAGGAGCGTGAACGGCAACGGTCCGAGGATCGAGACCCAGATGATGCGCTTGCGTCCGATCCGGTCGCCAAGCGGGCCGCCAACGAGCACGCCCAACGCACCGGCAAAGATGAACAGGAACAGCATGAGCTGCGCCGTTCTGATCGGCGTGTCGAACTTCTCGATGAGGAAGAACGTGTAGAACGAGCGGAAGGATTCCGCGTAAGCGCTCTTCGAGAACAGCAGGACAATCAGAATGAGGATCGCCAGCGCTACGCCGCTGCGCGAGCCTGCGGCTTCTGCACCACTTCGCGACTTGCGCATTGCGAGGAGTGCCGGGACCTGTTCGGCATACCAGCGCCCGACGTAGACGAGGATCGCCATGGCGGCGACGGCTGCGAGCGCGAACCACGCGAGGCTCTGCTGGCCGTTGGGCACAACGATGAACGCGGCGAGGACGGGCCCGAGGGCGCCGCCGCCCTGTCCGCCAAGCTGGAAGATCGACTGCGCGAACCCCTGCCGTCCGCCTGATGCCATCCGCGCGACCCGCGTCGCTTCCGGGTGGAAGATTGACGATCCCGTGCCGACGAGCGCGGCGCCGATCAGCAGCATCGGATAATTCTGCGCGAGACCGAGGACGACGAGGCCCGCCAGCGTAAACCCCATGCCGATCGCCTGCGAGTAGGGCAGCGGGCGGCGGTCCGTGTAGAAGCCGATCGCCGGCTGGAACAGCGATGCGGTCAATTGAAACGTGAATGTGATGAGACCGATTTGCCCGAACGTCAGCCCGTGCTGCTGCTTGATGATGGGGTAAATCGCAGGCACGAGGCTCTGCATCATGTCGTTCAGCATGTGCGCGAGGCTGAGCGCGATCAGGACGGGGAGCGTCGTGACGGTCATAAACCGCGGGGCGGCGTTGGCAGTCTCAGCGGTGTTGGACATCGGTCGGTCGCGGTCTCTGCAAACTGGGCGACTGGCGATATCATGATGGCGATCTTACTGGAACTCAGGGCAGCGCGGCTTCCGCGACATAGCTGACGTTTCAGGCCCAACCGGAAGGCTGCGGGACGTTCGCCGTGTCTTACTTTGACTACAGCTTCGAAGCGCCGGTCTCGACCCATGACGTGGGCTCGAGCCGGTATCTCTACACGGTCGTGTGGCTGGATGCTGACATCGCGACAACGCTGCCGCTGAAAGCGTATCCTAAGCTCAGGATCGTTGGTGAAATCAACGATGTGCCATTCCGGTCGGCGCTGACGCCGGTGCGTGGCCGCTGGTACATCCTGTTATCAAAGACGCAACTTCGCGAGATAGACGCGAGCGTTGGCGACAACGTCGACGTCCGCTTCTCCATCGACGATCAGGATGCCGTCGATGTGCCCGAAGCGCTGGCGGCTGCGCTCAAAACGAACGCTCCGATGGCGAAACTCTGGGCTCAACTCACGCCCGGCAGGCAGCGCGGCCTCGCCTATCGCGTCGCCAGTGCCAAAACGGAGCCGACCCAGAAGAAGCGGGTTGAGGAAGTCTTCGACATGATGACCGGCAAACGTGATCAGCGCGGCAAGCTCATCGCGCAGTGATCGCGGGCTTCCTCGTCGCTTAGTTTTTACGCGGCAACGCGGTATGGCTTTTAGTGCAACACCCCCGCCTACCGCGCGATGTAGCGGTCTTTGCGGTGGTTGAGCGCAACGAGGATGTTCATGACGGCGGCGCCGGCGAGCGAGTACAGCGCAAGTGGCCCGTCGAGCAGCATCAGCGCGGCTGCGAAGATCACGGCGTCAACAGCGAGCTGGAACCAGCCGGCCTGGAGCCCGATCCGGTCCTGCAACCAGAGCCCGACGATGCCAATGCCGCCAAGGCTCGCACCGTGGCGAAACAGCACGAGCAGGCCGACGCCTGAAAGCACGCCGGCCACGATGCCGGCGACCGCCGGGTTGAGCCCGTCGCCGAATGGCACGAGCGGTGGAAGGACGACCATCAATCCCGACAGCAATGCCACCGCGAGGATGGTCTTGAGCGTGAACGTCCAGCCCATCTGCGCGATGGCGACCAGATAGAACGGGATGTTGATGACGAAGAAGACGAGCGCAAACGACCCGTCGAACGCGTAGGAGATGAGCAGCGCCGCGCCTGCCGTCTGCCCGGTTGTCAGTCCGGCCGAGGCCAGCAGATGCAGCGACAGCGCGACAAGCGTCAGGCCGGTTACAAATCCGGCTGCGTCTTCGATCGCCGAGTGGCGCGGTGGTGAGGCGCTCGCGTCCGTCATGCGGTGAGAGTTGGCCGGTCCAGGCCGCAGTTGCAACATCGCCGGCTGCGCCAAGTTTCGGCAGGCTGCACGATCGTGCGTCGGGCAGCCTTTCGGAGGTTCCCTGGTGCTGGGCAGGCCCACCTAGTCAGGGTTTTCGTCCGGCTCGTAGACCAGCAGATCGCCGGGCTGGCAGTCGAGGGCGCTGCAGATCTTCGCGAGCGTCTCGAAGCGTACGCCTTTGACTTTTCCGGATTTCAGAAGCGACAGGTTCGCTTCCGTGAGGCCGATCTCGGCCGCGAGGTCTTTTGAGCGCCGCTTGCGCAACGCGAGCATCACATCGAGCCTGACAACGATCGCCATGGTCACACGATTTGGCTCTGGTCGGCGCGGACGTCGGCTGCGAGCGCACAGATGTGGGCAAACGAGATGAGGGCGGCTGCTGCGAACAGCGCGATGACGTGCCCGCCTGACAGCGAGACGGAGATTGCGCGCTCACCGGGGCCGTTTGCGAGTGTGATTGCGTAGGTGAGCGGGACCTGCAGGACGATGCCGGCTGCCGTCGCGAGGGCAAGCCAGACGCCACTCGATCTCATGAAGCGGGCGGCGGCTGCGTTCAACGGTTCGCTCTGCCCCAGATGATCAAACGCAGCGCCAAGTTTCGCGAGCGCGACAACCATGAGCCCGATCTGGATCGCCACGAGGATTGCGATTGCCGCGATCTGTGTGGGATCGCCGAGCGATGTGGTCGGCCCGAACCGCGCACGCGCGAGCGTCTCGAACGGCGCCTGATCGATTGCGAACCACCCGAGCGCAATCGTGCACCCGGCGACCATCATGACCATGATCGCACGCGATGCGAAGGCCATGCGGCGGCTCGCTCGGCGGGCGCGGACCCACACGTCAGAGTTCATCGACACGCTCATGTCCACAGACCCTCATTCTGCCTCAATCAGCAAAGAATTATTGTTTTGCATTAATTAATCAAGGAAAATGAGCATGCAGATGACTTCTGTTCGCGGTCCCGCCACAGCGGCGATTGCTTCGATGATGCTTGTCGCCGGCGCACCGACCGTCTGGGCCGCGTCGCTTCTGCCGGTCAAGTTCAATCCGCTGGATGCAAACACCGCCGGGCTCGTTGCAGCCATCGCAATCCCTGAGAGCTACGCCGTTCAAAATGGCGATGTGGTGGTGTCAATCGTGTTCCGGCCGTCTGACGGCAGCGCGCCGATCGCCGGACAGTTTCCCCTCGATATCGCGCGGGCGGGTACGTCGGCCGGTATCACGCCGCGGTCAGGCGAAGCCGTCTTCGTCGGCCGGCTCCCGGCGGTCGAGGTGAAACGCTTTCAGGCGACGCAACGGAAGATCAAGACGCGCCGCGCGCACGTCACCGGCAAAGGCTCGTTTTCAGTGACCGTCGAAGGGGCGTGCACGACGGCGGTCACTGGGAGCCTCCCGCCGATGCCTGTTCGCACGTTTATCGCGGCACCCGGTGAGGGGTTTCGCCAGATCTCTGACTCGGGCGATTTCTTTTCACTGCTCGGCCTCAGGCAAGCCGCTGACCTGAGGGGGCGCATCCGCCGATGCGGGTGACTTCAGTCGCCCTGCGCGGTGCCGGCGGCGAGCGCACGCGCGCGTCGCTGCCGGTAGGCGGGCAGGACGATGAGGAGGGCGCCTGTGATCAGCATCGCGAGCGTCATCGGACGCTCCCACATGAAGCTCACACCGTCGGTCAGGTTCACGGCGCGCGCGAAGTTATTCTCCATCATCCCGCCGAGGATGAAGCCGATGAGCATCGGCGCCAGCGGATAGTCCGCAAAGCGCAGCATCGTTGCCATCGCTCCGAGGCCGACGAGGATCAGAAGCTCAGTCGCGTTGTTCTGCCCGATGTAGGCGCCCATCAGCGTGAAGAAGAGGATGAACGGGATCAGGTAGTTCCGCGGCACGGCAAGCAGCTTCGCGATGTAGGGGATCAGCGGCAGATTGAGGATCAGGAGCACGACGTTGCCGATGTACATCGAGACGATGACCGACCAGAAAATCTCAGGCCGGTCGACCATCAGCCGCGGGCCCGGCGCGACGTTCAGGGCGAGCAGGGCGCCGAGCAGAATGGCGGTCGTACCGGAGCCCGGGATGCCGAGTGTCAGAAGCGGGACAAACGAGCCGGTGCAGGCAGCGTTGTTGGCACTTTCCGGCGCAGCAAGGCCTTTCACCGAGCCCTTGCCGAACTGCTCCTGGTCTGCGCCCTTCGCGATGTTGCGCTCCACCGCGTAGCCGAGAAACGACGCGATGGTGGCGCCCGCGCCGGGCAGCACGCCAATCAGAAAGCCTTGGACGGACTGCCGCGCGATCACCGGTGTGATCTGGCGCGCTTCGTCGCCGGTGATCCTGAGGTCCTTGATCTCGCCGGACTTGCCGGATGCGTCGCCTGACTTCGCCCGCGATGGATCAAGGACGAGGAACAACGCTTCGGGAAGCGCGAAGAGCGCCATTGCGAGCGTAATGAAGCCGATGCCGCTTTGTAGGTCACTGAGCCCGAGTGTGTAGCGGGGCGCATTAAACAGCGCGCTTTCGCCGACCGTTGCGAGCATCAGCCCGAGCAACGTCATCATCAGCGCCTTTGCGACCTGACCGGTGCCGGCGAACGCTGCGATCGCAGACAGGCCGACGACCATAAGCGCGAAATACTCAGCCGAGTGGAACAGCAACGCGAAGCTTGCGAGCGCTGGGGCGAACCCCATCAGGAGAATGGCGCCGACTGTGCCGCCGGCGAACGAGGCGATCGCAGCGATGGTCAGGGCCTTGCCGGCCTTGCCCTGACGCGCCATCGGATAACCGTCGAACGAGGTCGCAACGGTCCCTGCAACGCCCGGTGCGTTGATCAGGATCGATGACGTCGAGCCGCCGAAGATCGCGCCATAATAGACGCCGGCAAGCAGGATCAGGGCAGCTGAGGGATCGCCGATCTTGATTGCGACCGGGATCATGATCGCGATGATCGACATGGGCCCAAGGCCCGGCAGCATCCCGATGAACGTGCCAAGCAGGCACCCGGCGACGACCATGAACAGGTTCTGGATCGAGAGCGCGGTAGATAGACCGAGAAGGATGCCTTCGAACATGGTAGCGCCGCGTGCCTAGACTGCGATGAAGGACGGCCAGGGCCGCAGGACAATGTCGAGGAGTTGCTCGACGAGGAACCAGACGACGAAGGCTGCAAAAACCGCGATCGCAACGAGGCGGATAAGCTTCCGCTCTCCGAGCAGGATCGCCGTCAAGATGATGAAGAGCGAGGTCGCGGCAATAAACCCGAGCGGCCGCAACAACAGTGCGTAGGCGACCATCGCGCTCAGCAGCAGAACGGCCTGTGTCACGTGCCAGGCGTTAAAGCCGTCGGCGACGATGGGCTTCTTCGCGTCGCTCGGTCCGCGCCCGCCGAGGATCACAAACAGCGAGACGATCACACCGGCGACGGAAAGGGCTTTGGGCAGCGTGTTCGGCAAGAACGACATGTTCAATTCGAACGGCAGCAACTGGTCCTGCATCGTCACGAACGCCGTGTAGCCGTAGGCGATCGAGAAGACGAGGAACAGGATCGCGATCCCGCGCTCGAGTGTCATGGTGTGGGCCTGTCTTGGCTTTGGACGTTGGGCGTTGCGCGTTGACGCCGGGTGGCGGCACGCTCCTGCCTCGCATGCCGCCACACCAAGTCTTCAGGTCTGAGCTTATCCCTTCAGGAAGCCGAGCTCGACCATCAGCGATTTGATCACGCCTTCCTGCTTCTCGAGGAACTTCGTGAATTCATCGCCGGAGTTATGGATGTTGACCCAACCGTTGCGGGCCCGGACCTCTTCCCACTCTTTGGTGCTGTACATCGCATCGATGACGTCGCGGTAGGCTTTGGCCTTGTCTTCCGGCAGACCGGGTGCTGCGAAGAACCCGCGCCAGTTCACGAACTCGGCGTCGACACCCTGTTCCTTGAACGTCTTGGCGTCAGGGAGCGCGTCAACACGCTCGGCGGCGGTCACACCGATCACGCGCATTTCGCCGGCCTTCGTCAGCGCAACCGCTTCGGAAAAGCCTGTTGCGCCGACGGTCACTTCGCCGGAAAGAAGGGCTGCGTTCAATTTGCCGCCCGTGTCATAGGGGATGTACTTCACCTTCGTCGGGTCGGCACCGGCGGCCTTGAAGATCATCGCGGCAACGAGGTGGTCCATGCCGCCCGGAACCGAGCCGCCACCGACCTTCACCGATGACGCATCGGCTTTGTACATCTTGATCAGGTCGTCGAAGCTCTTGATCGGGCTGTCGGCCTTCACGATCAGCGCTGCATAATCGCCAATGGTTCCGGCGACCATCGTCAGGTCGCGGAAGTTGTGCGGGAAGCGGCCAACGAGAGACCGGATGACAATCGGCGTCGAGTTCACCATCAAGGTGCCCTCGTTGGACTTGGCGTTCTCGATCAGGAAGTTGATCGCCTTACCGCCGCCGCCACCGGACATGTTCTCGTAGGATGCCGTGCCGACGAGGCCGGACTTGGTCAGCGCCTCGCCAGTGCCGCGGGCCGTGCCGTCCCAGCCGCCGCCTGCGCCGCCTGGGATCAGGAAGTGGATCTTGTCGAGCTTTTTCTCGGCAGCGGACGCGGGGCCCGCAAGCGCAAGGCCGAGGCTTGCAACCGCAGCGGCGCCGAAGCGCGCGGTTGTCGATGAGAAGGTTCGCATAAAAGGGGTCTCCCTAGACGTCGATTGGTGCGCGCGATGACTGATCCATGTTGCCTGCCTCTTTCGGGCAGGGCGATTAAGCAGACTGCGTCATCCGTTACGCGACCGGTATCGCTGACATCTATTGGGTGCCCGGGCAAGGTGGTCTCAAGACGAGTGCTGATCCCGGCGGCCTCAGCCACACCGATCCCTATGAGACTTCTCAGGCCGGTTGTGGCGCTACGGATCGTCCGCGCGCCCTCTTGATCCGGCTGCCGCGCCGTCGATTGTCGACGCGGGGCTCAAGAAATTGGGGTGCGGGTGATGGCGAGGACGGCGGCGGGAACAGCGTGGCTGAGTGCCGTGCTGATTGTATTGCTTGCGGCGATCGGTGGGGTGCTCATTACGGGCGATCCGACCGTCGGGCCCTACGCGCTGCTCCGACAGCCCGAGTGGGCGCCGACGCTCACCGGTTGGATGACGGTGGCGGCCGTTTACTACGTCGCGGTCCTGTTCATTGTCGCGCGGCTGCTTCAGCGGATGAACGAGCCAGGCGCGACGCTCGCCCTATCGCTCGTGTTGCTGGTGTTGATCGGAAATGAAATCTGGAACGTGACGTTGTTCCAGTTCGGCCGACCGGATCTCGCTTTCTACGCGCTGTTCCCGTTTGGCGGGCTGGTGCTGGCCGCCGCCGTCGCGGCAGGACGTGTCGATCTCGTCTCTTCAATGATTATGGCAGCCTACCTCGGATGGGTTGGCTTCGACATGGTCTGGACGCGGGAGTTGATGGAGCTGAACGGGCCTCCCGGGCAGCCTTTGTCGGCGCGAGGCGTGGCGCCGCCTTAGGTCGTGTCGCCGGGAAGCGTTACGCCTGAAAGCTTAGCCGTGACCTTTGCAACCGCTGCATCGTCTTCTCGACCGAGCCCGAGGCCGGCGGCGGCCAGAAATTGTTGCAGCGATGCTGCCGCAAGCGGCGTCGGAACTCGGTTTGCGCGCGCGGTGTCTTCGACGATGCCGAGGTCCTTGACGAAGATCTCAACGGACGAACGGGGCGTGTAATCGCCCGTTGCGACGTGGGCCCCGCGGTTCTCAAACATCCACGACGTGCCGGCGCATCGCGAGATTACTTCGAGCGTGCGCTGGGGCGCGATGCCAAGCTTCGCGCCCATGACCATGGCCTCGCCCATCGCCGCGATATGGATACCGGCCAGGTGCTGATTGACGAGCTTCATTGCGGACGCCGGGCCGGCCCGGTCGCCCATCTCGAAGACGGTCTCGGCCATGGCATCGAGCAGCGGCCGGGCTTGCCCCATGGCGGCTTCCCGCCCAGAGACCATCATCGTCAGTTGCCCTTCGGCCGCTTTCGCGGCGCCGCCTGAAATCGGTGCGTCGAGATACAGGAGGCCGCGTTGCGTCAGCCGCGCTTCGAACGCTTCAGCACGATCCGGCGCGACAGTCGCGCAACCCATGACAAGTGTGCCGGGCTTTAGTCTCGTCTCGACGGTATCGAGAACGGCCAACATCTGATCGGCATTCACGACCACCAGGACGACGGCGTCCCAGGTTTCTGCCCTGTCACCCGCTAAGGCATCGACGCCGCCGCCGGCGACAAGATCCGCGACGGCATCGGGTCGAAGGTCGTGACCGTGGACCGTGTGTCCGGCGGCGATCAGGCTCCGCGCCATGCCGAGGCCCATCGAGCCAAGTCCATACAGCGCAACTTTCATCGTGAGCTCCCGCCAGTCCGCATCGCGTCGATGGAAGCTTTTCGCATGCGGAGGGCGCGACGCAAACGCGGGACTGCAGCGCGTTGCGATCGATTAGGCGGGCACGCGCGATGTTCGCTCAAGACCTCGCCAGGATGTCAGAAATCCGAACAGCAAGCTCGGGCGCAAGCGTTGGTGTCAGCAAATCGC
>JBCBXS010000077.1:0-9732 GCA_039816475.1 Pseudomonadota bacterium
GAGGCTGCCGGGGCGAATTAGGCTCGGTCGGGAGCCGATCAATCGGTTGGGCACCGGTTGATGTTGGGGGAGAGCGCTGACGTGAAAAGCGTGACAACCGGATCGAGCCGCGGGCACCTGTCGCGCGGCATCACCTTAGTCGTAGCGGTGGTCTGTTGCGCCGCCCTCGGCGGATGTGCCGGCAGCAGCCTGCCGTCTCTCCCGAAGATGAAGGATCTCAATCCCTTTGCCGAACCGGAACAGCGGCTCGCAGGCAAGCGCGTTCCGGTGATGCCGGCGACGACCGGGTCGACGAACCGCGAACTGGCCCCCGCAGACAAACCGATCGCCCTCGCAGCGGCGGCACCAAACACCGACTGGAGCCAGCCGCGCGGATCCGCGAGCAACGCGCCCGGCCATCTTGTTTTCAACGGTGCCGGCCGGCGCGCGTGGCGCGTCAGCGTCGGGACCGGTTCGACGCGCAAAGGCAAGGTTACCGCGAGCCCGATCGTCTACGGCGGCCGCATCTTCACGATGGATTCGCAGTCGCTCGTGACCGCGTCGTCGGCGAACGGCGGCGGCCGCGTTTGGCGGGTGCAGGTCGCGCCCGAACAGGAAGGTCGCGGCGAAGGCTACGGCGGCGGGCTTGCGATCGACGAGGGCCGGCTGATTGTCTCGACCGGCTTTGGCCTAGTCGCAGCGCTTGATCCCGCGCGCGGAAAGAAGCTTTGGGAAACGAAGCTCGGTGTCCCGGTTCGCGCGGCGCCGACCGCTATCGGCGGACAGGTCTACGTGATCGCCTCCGACGGCCGCGTGTTCAGTCTAAGCGCCGCGGACGGTTCGCAGCTCTGGACCTTCCAGGGCCTGCCACAGTCCACCAGCCTGATCGCGAGCCCGAGCCCTGCCGTTTTCGGCAACATCGTCGCCGTCCCATACCCGAGCGGTGATCTCGTTGCGCTGAAGACAGACGACGGTTCGCCGGTCTGGTCCGACAGCCTCGCGAGCACGCGCACGTCCGGTCTCGGCAATATGAGCGACGCGGCATCGCCTGCGATCAGCGACGGCATCGTCTATGCGATTGGCCACTCGGGCCGGATGATTGCCGCAGACGCGCAGTCGGGCGAGCGGCTTTGGTCTCTCAACATTCCCGGTATCCAGGCGCCTGCTGTTTCCAATCGCACGGTGTTCGTCGTCGATACGCAGGGTCAGGCCGCCGCCATCGACGGGCGTGCCGGCCAGATGATCTGGACTGTGAAGCTGCCCGGCGCGAAGACGTGGTCTGGGCCAACACTCGCCTCGGGCCGGCTCTGGTTCGTCTCGAACACGGGCGCGCTTGTCGGCGTTGACGCGGCGACGGGCCGGGTCGCAACCAAGGCGCAGGTCGGGAGCCCGGCCTATGTTGCGCCCGTTGTCGCCGGTGGTCAGCTCTTCGTCCTAACCGACAAGGCCGAACTCGTCGCCTTCCGCTAACCGGCGGCTGCAAAGGTCCGACCTCGACGCCGCTCAGGATCGCCGCCATATACGGTCGATGACCGAGCCGATTAAACCCTCCATCGCCATTGTTGGCCGCCCGAACGTCGGCAAGTCCACGCTGTTCAACCGGCTGACGGGGAAGCGTGCGGCGCTTGTCTCCGATATGCCGGGCCTGACGCGTGACCGGCGCGAAGGCGAAGCCGAGATCGGCGGCCGAACGGTCACGATTGTCGACACGGCCGGCCTCGAAGATGCTCCGCGCGGGACGATCCCCGATCGCATGCGGTCGCAGAGTGAAACTGCGATCCTCGAAGCCGATGCGATCCTGTTTGTCTACGACGCCCGTGCCGGGATCACGCCGGCTGACGAGCTGTTCGCCGAAAGTGTGCGCCGTGCCGACCGCCCGACGTTGCTGGTTGCCAACAAGTGCGAGGGACGGAAGGGCGAAGCCGGCGTGCTCGAAGGATATGCGCTGGGGCTTGGTGAGCCGATGCCGGTGTCAGCCGAGCACGGCGAAGGGCTCTACGATCTCGACGACGCTTTGATTGCGTTGCTGACAGACCGGTTCGGCAAGGCGTCGAAGACGGCTGCCACGTCCGAAGACTCTGCCGAAGACGAAGCCGACGAAAGCGATACCACCGACGGCGCCGACGCAGAGGTCGCCCTGTTCGATCGCTTCGGCACGGAAGACCGACCGATCAAGCTCGCGATCGTCGGTCGGCCAAACGCGGGTAAATCGACGCTTGTAAACGCGCTGCTCGGCGAAGACCGAATGATCGTCGGCCCGGAGCCTGGCCTGACTCGCGATGCCATCTCGAGCCCGTTCGAATGGAAGGCAGACGGTCGCGAACTCACGTTTGAGCTGTTCGACACCGCGGGTCTGCGTCGGAAGTCGCGCATCAACAAGACGGCGGAGAAGCTGTCAGCTTCGGATGCCATGCGCGCGGTCCGGTTTGCAGAGATCGTCATCCTGCTGGTGAGCGCCGAGCATCCGCTCGAGCATCAGGACCTGACCATCGCCGATCATGTTTCGACGGAGGGGCGTGCGCTGGTCCTCGCTGTGAACAAATGGGACGTCGTCACCGACAAGCAGGCGCGGATGGCGGAGATCCGAAAGGCAGTCGAGATGCGCATGTCGCATGTCCCTGGCATCGCGGTCGTGCCGATCTCCGCCCTCGCCGAGCGGGGGCTCGACAAGCTGATGCAGGCGGCCGTCTCGACCTACGAGACGTGGAACCGGCGGGTCGCAACGCCGGACCTCAACCGCTGGCTTTCGGACGCGGTGCAGCGCCACGCGCCACCGGCCGTCAGCGGACGCCGGATCAAGATCCGATATGTCACGCAGCCGACGACGCGGCCGCCGACGTTTGTTGCCTTCGCCTCGCAACCGCAGGCGCTCCCGAAGTCCTACGAGCGCTATCTGGTCAAAAGCTTGCGAGAGACGTTCGGGCTGCCGGGCGTCCCGGTTCGGCTCAATCTCCGCAAAGGCGACAACCCGTATGCGAAGAAACGTTAACACCGATCCGGCCGAAGTCAGCTAACGCATTGAAGATAAGTAATAATCCGCAATGCGCTCTTGCAGGTCCCGCCTCAGATTCACCACTTTCGCGTACTGATTAGCGCGGCTGCGCCGCAACAGGACCGTCCTTGACAGTCTGTGCGCCGATACAATCAAAGCCCGGTTGCCCGAACAGCCGGACGCCAAGGACTGAACGAATGAGCAAAGTTTCCCACACGACGGCCAGGATCGTCGCGATCGCCGTCATGGCCGGTGCCATCGGCACGACGGGCGCCGTCACCTCGCAGGTCGTAACCGCAACCAAGGCGGAGGCTGTGCCAAAGCGTGTCCGCCGCTGGTGCAAGCGCGACTACAAGCGGTTGTGTCCGCGCTATCGCGCCGGGACCTCCCGGATGCGGGCGTGCATGCGTGCCAAGCGCAACTACCTCTCGGCGATCTGCAAGAAAGCCCTGATCGACGCCGGGTACGCCGGCTGATCTCTGATCGCCGGCCTGTGCGCTGCGGCGTCCCGGCGAACGTTGACAATCAGCGCGATCGATCGGCTCAGTGCGGCGCGTGCGCCGGAGCCGATCGTGACCGAGGTCCTCTTCTACCATTTGTTGAACCGGACCCCCGAGCAGGTTCTGCCAAGCCTGCTTGAGCGATCGATGTCGCGCGGATGGAAGTCGTTGGTGCGCGCTGGCTCCGAGGAACGTGCGGATGCGATCGACGCCGCGCTCTGGACCTATCGCGATGACAGCTGGCTGCCGCATGGGCGCGAGACCGACACCAATGCCGAGCGCCAGCCGGTTCTCGTGACCGCGCTCAGCGAGAACGCGAACAGCGCCGATGTCTGCTTCGCCGTCGACGGGGCTGAGCTCGGTGATCCTTCTGGTTTCTCGCGTGCCGTCTACCTCTTCAATGGCGACAACCCGGATGCGCTCACGCGGGCGCGTGAGGCTTGGAAAGCGATGAAGGGTCAGGGTCACGAGGTGACGTACTGGCAGCAAGACGCTGACGGCCGCTGGGTCAAGAAAGCCTGATGAACTACCGCCACGCGTTCCACGCCGGCAACTTTGCTGATGTTATGAAGCACGTCGCGCTGGTGAGCGCGCTGTCGCTGATGCAGCGGAAAGAGAAGCCGTTCCGCGTGCTCGACACACATGCCGGGCGTGGCCGGTATCGGCTCGACAGTTCAACTGCGACGCGCGGTGGCGAGGCAGCCTTCGGCATTGATGCGCTCTTGAAAGCGCCCGAGGCCGGCCGGCCCCAAGCCGTTGCCAGCTACCTCGAAGTTGTTCAGGCAGAGCGCGCTGAGTTCGGCCCGACGACGTATCCGGGCAGCCCTGCGATCGCCGCGCGGCTGCTGCGGCCGGACGATCGCCTCGTCGTCTGCGAAACGCATCCGGAGGACAGCAAACGGCTCGCGAAGCTGTTTCAGGCGGACACGCGCGTGCGGGTGATGGCGTCCGATGGCTGGACCGCGGTCAAAGCCGAGCTGCCGCCACCGTCGCGGCGCGGTGTCATTCTGATCGACCCGCCCTACGAACAAGCAGGCGAGCACGACCGGCTGATGCAGGCCCTCGCCGAGGGGCGCCGACGCTTCGCAACCGGCGTCTATCTGCTCTGGTATCCGATCAAAGCGCGGGGCCGACATCGCGACTTTATCGCCAGTCTGCGCAAGTCACAGACGCCGGATTTGTGGTCGGCAGAGTTACGGGTGTGGAGCGACCGCGATCCGGACCGACTGAACGGCGCCGGTTTGATTATCTGCAACCCGCCCTACGGTTTCCTCGACGGCTATCTGGACGCACTGCGCTATCTGGCGCGTGTCTGCGGTCGGGACCGGCACGCTGGCGCTACTCTGGTTGACCTGAGCGGTTGACCGCGACGCAGGCTTGCCGACGGAAAAGCCCCGCGCTTTCCGTACTGAACGACGGTCCGCCTGGCGCGTTTCAGCCACGCCTGTCCACGCCCCATTCACCGTCACGGCAGCGTC
Source organism: Pseudomonadota bacterium (assembly GCA_039816475.1). Lineage (GTDB taxonomy): Bacteria > Pseudomonadota > Alphaproteobacteria > Rhizobiales > Hyphomicrobiaceae > JBCBWG01. The sequence continues at coordinate 4,950 of JBCBXS010000077.1, forward strand.
AGATGCTGTTTACCTCTGCCTTTGATACTGTCGGGACTAAACACGCCTTTGGCGCGCCGGATTGCGTGCCCGTCTGGAGACAAACGCCGATGATCCGTTCGTTCGCTTACTTGGCCGCCGGGGCCCTCGGCCTCGCTCTTTCGGCCCCGACTGCTGTCGCCATGCCGCTCAAGGCACAAGCACCGGTGGCCGTCCTCGACGGTGTCACTGAGGCCGGGAGCCGCAAATACCGTCGCCGTAGCCGACCTCAGGTCCGGAGTTTCCGGCAGCGTCGCGGCGGCTATTCCTACGCGCCGCAGGACACCATCAACACTTACGGTGACAACCGCTCGCTGTTCGGTGGAAGCAATGTCTATCGCGATCCGCAGCTGGACTCGCAGACTAGAGCTGGCCCGTTCGACCACGGGTTCTTCTTCGAAAGCGGTAATGCTCCGAACGGCGGTAACGCTCCGTACTTCAACTGATCGCGCGCCCGGTATCGCGCTGCCATGACCGCTAAGCGTGCCGTCGCCGCAACGCTTCCAGCGCTCGTTGTACCCGCCGCCGCCGGTCGATCTTGGCAACCAGCGGGCTGCCCTCCTACAGATGACGGCAGGGCTGAGACACTCTCTCGGCAGCCAGAAATCATCCAGGGGGATTGAGCGTATGCGAGGCGTCAAACACGCATTGGCACTCGGTGTTGCTGCAGCTATGGCGGCCGCGGTCGCGGCACCGGCGTCAGCAAAGACCTGCACCCGGCTCGGCTTCAGCGTGAACGACTACGGCAAGGAAGGCCCGACCCGTGATGCGAAGCGGCTCCTCGACAAATACATCGCGTCGTGGACGAAAGAGCAGGGCATCAAGCGCTATCGCACGGGCCGCAAGAAGGTGACCTGCGAGCTGTTCATCGACCTCATCGTGTTCGATGAGCACACCTGCAAGGCGAGCGCGTCGGTCTGCTGGAACGGACCTCCCTACAAGGTCAAAAAAGACCGCCCGTCCTGAGGCAGGTCAGGCGTCCAGCGTGCGATTTTGCGAAACGAACGGATGCCGACGCGGCTCTCAGGCTGCGTCGCGCAACTCGCGCATCTTTTCCTGAACGCTCAGGCGATCGAACGGCTTGATCAGCAAGTCCGTAGCACCTGCTGTAAATGCCTTCGAAACGTATACCGGGTCTTTCGCCGTCGTCATGATGATGATCTTCGGGACGATCTGCAGAGGCATGCTCCGCAGCTTTCGAACGACTTCGAGCGCATCCATGTCGTCGATCATCCAGTCGAGCAGAACATAGTTCGGTGCTTCTTGCTCGCAGATCCGGATCGTCTCGGCGCCGGTGGCAGCCTGGACGGTCATAAAGCCGAGCTCACCCAGAATATGCGATGCAACCTTGCGGATGACGGGTGCGTCGTCCGTGATCAGGCAGAGCTTCATGGTGCGCCTCGAATTCAACCGGGCCGCGAAATGGCCCGTCTGCGTTCTGACGTTCGCGGAACTTTCTTAACGCCTGATTGAAATCGGGACGCCACGGACGGCGGTCATGGGCCAGGTCGCGTGCTCACGCGGCCTTCATGATCACGGCGTCATCTGTCTCGGTGATGTCAATCGGCATGCCTGCGAGCGCTGCGAGACGCCATGTGTAGTAGGCCTGGATCGACATGGAATCGATGTCTTCCAGCGCCTGACCTTCGACGAGATCGCCAAGGAAGTTCGGCCGGCGGACGCCACGGCCCTGACAGGTGAGCGTGAAGACCGGCGTATCCATCTCGCCTTCGATGACGACGTCAATCGTGCCGCCGCGCGGGATCGTCGAGACGGCGCTGGCAATCATGTTGAGCAGCAGCTTCGCGCTGTTCTTCGGCATGTGACCGGCCGCGCCATTCCAGTGCAGTGTCCGTTTGCCGTCGTTGACGAAGGCTTCCGAGAGCTGCCGGGCCATCTGCAGGTCGATCAGCGCGCCGGCTGAGCCTGAGGCTCCGAAAGCGAAACGGGCAAACTGCAAACGCGCCGATGCCTGCTCGGTCACGTTCTTGATCACGTCTAGCGCATAGGCCTGAGCGTCCGCGCCGTCGTCTTCGGCAAGGATTTCGAGGCCATTGTGGATCGCGCCGACGGGGCCGATCACATCGTGGCAGATCTTGCTTGAAATCAGCGCTGCGAGTTCGAGATCACTCGGATGCGCCTGTGCGCTCGCGTTTGCGGTCATGGGTGCCCCTGCGTTTTACAACGGGGTTGGCACACTCGAACGCAGGGCACGACGCGAGTTCAGCCATCTTTTCCCGATGTCATAGTCACGAAAGTGGTAACTGCGTCGCGCCGTCTTGCAAAGCCGCTTTGTTCTGCTGTCATTGCGCTGAGTTCGCTGCAACGCACGCTTCAATGCCTGCTCTCCGCAGCCCTGACACGCCGCCCCGTGCCAGCGCGTGACCCACTTCGTTGAAGGATTGCGAGAACCCGTGTCGACCGTTTCGCCCGAGGATTACGCCGAGCTTGCCGATGCGTTGCTGGGTCCGGTCCTGGAAGCCGGCGCCTTGATCATGAGCTATTTCGGCGGTTCGGTTTCGGTCGACACGAAGGACGACAACTCGCCCGTGACCGAAGCTGACCGACGCGCTGAAGACATCCTTGTCAACGCCCTGGACCGGCTGCTGCCAGACGTGCCGGCGGTAGGCGAGGAACGCATGAGCGCTGGTGCGAGCCCGGACGTTGCTGGCGAACTGTTTCTCATCGATCCGCTCGACGGCACACGCGGATTCATCAAAGGACGCCGCGAATTCACGGTGAATGTCGGCTACGCCGCCGAAGGAACAGCGCGGTTCGGCATTATCTACGCGCCGGCTCTGGGCCTGTTCTACGCATCGACCGGACCCCGTTCTGCGATCCGCATGGTCTTGCAGCCTGATGCGCGTCCGGGACCGATCGCCTCGTTTGCTCCGGAGACGATCGAGACGCGCGCACTGGACCGCGCAAAGCTCACTGCGGTCTCAAGCCGATACATCTCCAAGGATCTGACGAAGCGTCTGGAAGGGCTCGGTGCGCAACGGATCGATTCCAACTCATCGATAAAGTTCTGCCGTGTGGCCGAGGGCGCCGCCGATATCTACCCGCGCTACGGGACCATCTCTGAGTGGGATACCGCGGCAGGGGCTGCAATCCTGAAGGCCGCCGGCGGATGCGTCACAGCACTCGACGGCTCTGAAGCGCTTTACGGCAAGGTCGGACGTGCCTTTGAAAACGATCCATTCATCGCTTGGTCCACGCCGGGACCGCCGCGCGATCTTCTTGAGGCTCTGAGCTGAGCGTCTGTCGGCAAAGACTGCGCCGCCGGAGTGCAGCAACACGGCGCGTTGAAACCGTATTGATACCGCAACAGCGTCGAGGCTTGGCCACAGTTGCGGGGACAAAACCTCCGAATGTGCTCACACTGGCCGCGCAGTGATTCGCGTGCGTGCGGCGTTCGTCGGGCTTGAGGGGGATCCCATGCCTCGCAGTTTCGCTCTTACCGCCGTCGTTGCCGCTGTGTTCGTCACAGCCGGTATGCTGGCCTCAACCGCTGTTGCTGATCCTGCGGCATCGATCATCCGCATTGCCGACCCCGATCCGTACAGCCCGGGATACCGCCGTATTCCGGAGCCGCGCGAAATCGAACGCCGGGATGATTACCGACCGCCCGCGCGCGATGACTACGTGGCGCCCTCCCGCCGCGCCTACGAGCCGGAGCCGCGCTACGAGGCCCCAGCGTATCGCGCACCGCGTCGTGCCGAGCCCTACGACCCTGACTACGGAGGCGACCGTCGCGCACGCTACGAGCGCGAGGACTACGACGATCGCCGCTACTCGGAGCCTCCTGAGACGACGTATTCAGAAAACGAGCTGGTCGACGCAGGCCACCGGTTCTTCGGGTCCGTGAGCAAAGGCCTCGCGAAGGCCATCCAGTACGTGTTCAAGCGCTCGCCGCCGAACGGGTATATCCTAGGAGAAGACGCGGGCGGTGCCTTCGTTGCGGGGCTCAGGTACGGCGAAGGCCGCCTCTACACCAAAACGCATGCGACCCGGCGCGTTTATTGGCAAGGTCCGTCGCTCGGCTACGACTTCGGCGGCGAGGGCTCGAAGGTCATGACGCTGGTCTACAACCTCCGCTCGCCGAACGGCATCTTCAAGCGCTTCGGTGGCGTACAGGGCTCGGCCTATTTGGTCGGCGGCGTCAGTGTGCAATTCCAGAAGCGAGGCCGGGTGGTGTTGGCACCCATCCGGGCGGGCGTCGGGCTGCGGTTAGGCGCAAACGTTGGATATCTCAAATATACCAGACGTCCGACCTGGAACCCGTTCTGATCCCGACGTTTTCACGGAGCCGTCCAGACGACCGCCGCATGCGGCCGGGGTGTGGTTTCTTTCGCGCTGCAAACGCAGTAAACCCTAATGCTACGAGGGACATCTGCCTTCGATGTGCAGCGCTTGGGCGTGCGGCACATCCGGGCTGCGAACGACGAACGGGAAGGCCTCTTTGATCACGATCGAGGCTTTGATCTTCGGGGTGCTCGGCTTTCTGATCGCGGGCACGCTTGCTGTGCTGTTCGCGCCCGTGTTCTGGGCGCGGGCCGTTCGCCTGACGACCGAAGACCTCAAGCGCTCGATCCCGATGACCGAGGAGGAGATCGCAGCCGAACGCGGTCTCCTGAAAGCCAAGCACGCGATCGAACTCAATGCGCTGACGACGGAACTCGACACGCTCAAGCGTGCGACGGCGGTCGGGCGTGTCGACGTCAACCGGCGTGATGCTCGGATTGCTGACCTCGAGCGCCAGATC
>JBCBXS010000078.1:0-9718 GCA_039816475.1 Pseudomonadota bacterium
CATCATCGAGGACGAGCCGCCCGCCAAGGTCGCCGGCAAGGCGTAGCGGCCGGATGGGCAAACCGGACGCCGCAGGTCCGGCCGGCTGCGATCTCGTCATCCGGCTGGCGGTGACGTCCGACATCACATCAATCGTGCGGCTGCTTGCCGACGACCCGCTTGGGGCGGCCCGCGAGATCGCACCTGAGGACGGTGCGCCGCCGGACGCGGTCTACGTCAACGCCTTCGCTGCGATCGAGGCAGACCCGAACGCACGTGTCATTGTCGCCTGTCGCGCCGATCAGATCGTCGGCACTCTGCAACTCAATCTTATTGCGGGGCTGTCGCGGTCTGGGCTGTTCCGTGGCCAGATCGAGAGCGTTCGCGTTGCAGCGTCTGAGCGCGGAACAGGTCTCGGCACGCGACTGTTCGATTGGGCGATCGCGGAATGCCGGGCCGCCGGATGCGGCCTCGTGCAGCTCACCACCGACCGAACACGCACGGACGCACATCGCTTCTATGAACGTCTCGGCTTCGAAGCCTCGCACACCGGCTACAAGCTGAAACTCTAGGCTCGCCGTCGCGCAAGCTCCTTGTCCGTTGCGGGCGCGCCGGGCCGCCCCCTTTCGCGCGCGAGCCCGCGCTTGGCCGGCCCCGCCGCTGCTCGGGTGTGGCTTCACTCCGAACCGTTTGCTATGCCGGGCCAACACCGGTCTGCAGCGACCCGCGATGCCCTCACGCGGTCATCGGCGGCCTCTGCCGGCCCTCTCACAGCGCGACGCTCAGCTAGAAAGACGCCATCCATGACGGGTGTGAACGAAATCCGCAGGTCCTTCCTCGAGTACTTCGGCAAGAACGGTCACGAGATCGTCGCGTCGTCGCCGCTCGTGCCGCTGAACGATCCAACGCTGATGTTCGTCAACGCGGGCATGGTCCAGTTCAAGAACGTCTTCACCGGTCAGGAGCACCGCGCCTACAGCCGTGCGACCACCTCGCAGAAGTGCGTGCGCGCCGGCGGCAAGCACAACGACCTCGACAACGTCGGCTACACCGCCCGCCACCACACGTTCTTTGAAATGCTCGGCAACTTCTCGTTCGGCGACTACTTCAAAGAGAACGCGATCGAGCTTGCCTGGAAGCTGATCACAACCGAGTTCGGACTGCCAAAGGAAAAGCTGCTCGTCACCGTCTATCACGAGGACGATCAGGCGTTCGATCTCTGGAAGAAGATCGCGGGCCTGCCCGACGAGAAGATCATCCGCATTCCGACCTCGGACAACTTCTGGGCGATGGGCGACACCGGGCCGTGCGGGCCGTGCTCCGAGATCTTTTACGATCACGGCGATCACATCCCCGGCGGACCGCCGGGGTCGCCTGACGAGGACGGCGATCGCTTCATCGAGATCTGGAACCTGGTCTTCATGCAGTTCGAGCAGGTGATGCCGGACGAACGGGTCGACCTGCCGAAGCCGTCGATCGACACGGGCATGGGCCTCGAACGGATCGCAGCCGTCCTGCAGGGCACGCACGACAACTACGAGACAGACCTGTTCCAGTCGCTGATCCGCGCATCCGTCGAGCTGACGGATCAGCCGGCTGAGGGCGCACACGCACCAAGCCACAAGGTGATCGCCGATCACCTGCGCGCATCGAGCTTCCTCATCACCGATGGCGTGCTGCCATCGAATGAAGGCCGAGGCTACGTGCTCCGCCGGATCATGCGACGGGCGATGCGCCATGCCCATCTGCTCGGTGCGCGCGAACCGCTGATGCACCGGCTCGTGCCGCAGCTCGTCCGCGAGATGGGCGAGAGCTATCCCGAACTCGTGCGCGGTCAGGCAATGATCGCCGAGACGCTGAAGCTCGAAGAGACCAAATTCCGCAAGACGCTCGAACGCGGCCTTGGCCTGCTCGCAGCCGAAAGCGAAGGTCTTGAAGGCGGCGCGACGTTCTCAGGCGAGACCGCCTTCAAGCTCTACGACACCTACGGTTTCCCGCTCGACCTCACGCAGGATGCGCTGCGGGCCCGCGACATCCAGGTCGACACCGAGGAATTCAACGCGGCCATGGAGCGGCAGCGTGCGGAAGCGCGTGCGGCTTGGAAGGGCTCCGGCGACGCTGAGACCGAGCAGGTCTGGTTCGATCTCCGCGAGAAGGTCGGCGCGACGGAATTCCTCGGCTACGAGACCGAGAAAGCCGAGGGTGTGATCACAGCAATCGTCGCCGACGGCCGCGACATGCCGAGCGCGTCCGCCGGCACCGACGTCATGGTCGTCGCCAACCAGACGCCGTTCTATGCCGAGAGCGGTGGTCAGGTCGGCGACCGCGGTTTAATCCGCGCGAGCGGTGGCAAGGTGGAGGTCACCGACACGCGTAAGTTCGTCGGTGACCTATTCGTCCACATCGGCAAGGTCGTCGAAGGCCAGATCACGACGGACGAACCGGTCGAGTTCGAAGTCGATCACACCCGGCGGGCTGCAACGCGCGCGAACCATTCAGCCACCCACCTGGTGCACGAAGCGCTGCGCCAGGTCCTCGGCAGCCATGTGGCCCAGCGCGGATCGCTGGTCTCGCCCGACCGGTTGCGTTTCGATTTCTCACACACGAAACCGCTTGAGCGCGCCGAGCTCGACGAGGTGCAGTCCCGCGCCAACCGCGTCGTCGCCGAGAATGCGGACGTGACGACACGCTTGATGGATGTCGATGCTGCCATCGAGACCGGCGCGATGGCGCTGTTCGGCGAGAAGTACGGTGATGAGGTCCGCGTCGTTGCGATGGGCGCGCCGGCTGACGGCGAAACCAAGCCGTGGTCGATCGAGCTTTGCGGCGGCACGCATGTCACGCGGACGGGTGACATCGGCCTCATTCATATTGTCGACGAGACCGCGTCGGCCTCCGGCATCCGTCGCGTTGAAGCGCTGACCGGCGATGGCGCGCGCGCCTATCTCGCCGAACAGGACGCCCGCGTGAAGTTAATCGCTGGCGCTCTGAAGACGCGACCGGACGCTGTGCCCGACCGCGTCGCAACGCTTCTTGAAGAACGCAAATCCCTCGAGAAGCAGCTCGCCGACGCAAAGCGTCAACTTGCTCTTGCAGATACGAGCGCTGCGAATGGTGCGGCCGACGACGGCGCCGAAATGGTCGACATCAATGGCTTCAAGTTCTTCGGCCGCGCCGTCCAAGGCCTGCCGCCGAAGGATCTTCGCGGCCTGGTTGACGACGGCAAGCGCAAGGTCGGCTCAGGCGTGGTCGCCATTATCGGGGTCGCCGACGACGGCAAAGCCGGCATCGCCGTCGGGGTGACGGACGATCTGACCGAGCGCGTGTCTGCCGTAGACCTCGTCAAGGTCGGGGCCGCTGAACTCGGCGGCAAAGGCGGCGGCGGCCGGCCGGACATGGCGCAGGCTGGCGGGCCGGATGGCGCAAAAGCGGCCGATGCGCTGAAGGCAATCGAGAAACAACTCGGCTGAAGCTTAAGCGGCGGCTCTGCATTCGGCGGTGCGCGGGCGCCAACCGAGGCCCGCGCACGGCGTTGTCGTTCTCTGCGGCGGCTCAGCCTTCTCGCGGAGCTGGCGTGATCCATCCGATGGCGCCGCCGGTCGGGTCCCGCAGCATGGCGATCCGCCCGACGCCCGGCACATCAAACGGTGGGCTCAGGACCTCGGCACCGGCAGCCTTGGCCTTCTCAAGCCGCGCATCGACGTCATCGACGGCGAGATACGCCATCCAGTGTGTCGGCAGGTCCTTGGGCATGTCCTTGGTGAAATCCATCATGCCGCAAACGGGCTGATCGCCATCGTGCGCGATCCAGTACGTCATGTCGGGGCCCATCTCCATCGGCTTGAACGTCCAGCCGATCGTGGTCGCATAAAACTCGCGGGCGGCTGCGACGTCGTGCGAGATCAGTTCGTTCCAGTTGAAGTGGCCATGGGTGTCGGACATCTGCGCCTCCATTGAATGGGTGGCCGACGATCCGTCAGGCGGAGCGAAGCTGCAACTGCGGCCTTAGACGAACAGAAAAACGAGGACGGCGTAGACAAGCGAGACGCCGAGCGCGCCCCAGACCGGTGTGCCGAAGGCTGCGAGCCACGCCAGGTGAATGAACGCTGCTCCGAGCAACGAGATAAACAGCCGGTCGCCACGCGTTGTATCAATCGCGAGAATTCCGCGCCGCGGCGCACCGCCGGGCTTCAGCAGTTCCCACACCGTCATCGAGATCAGCAGCGCCGCAATGACGCTGAAGAACAGCGCGGTCTGCCAGGTCCAGGCCATCCAGCTAAGGTCCATCGGTCGTGCCGTCTCCTTGAGCTTCGTGCATTCAACGCCCGCGTCAGACGCGGCCGAGTGCAAAGCCCTTCGCGATGTAGTTGCGGACGAAGTAGATCACGATCGCGCCCGGGATAATCGTCAGCGTCCCAGCAGCCGCCAACAGCCCGAGCTCATAGCCTGAAGAACTCGCGGTCTTTGTCATCGTCGCGGCAATCGGCTTTGCTGCAACAGCCGTCAGTGTCTTCGCGAGCAGAAGCTCGACCCATGAGAACATGAAACAGAAGAACGCTGCGACGCCGATGCCCGATGCGATCGTCGGCAGAAAGATCTTCACGAAGAACGCGGGAAAGCTGTAGCCGTCGACGTAGGCCGTCTCATCGAGCTCCTTCGGGACCCCCGACATAAAGCCTTCGAGGATCCAGACCGCGAGCGGGATATTAAACAGGCAATGGGCGAGCGCGACGGCCAAGTGCGTGTCGAAAAGACCGATCGCCGAATAGAGCTGGAAGAATGGCAGCGCGAAGACGGCGGCCGGCGCCATCCGGTTTGTCAGCAGCCAAAAGAACAGATGCTTGTCGCCGATAAAGCGATACCGCGAGAAGGCGTAGGCCGCCGGCAGCGCGACGGCGACGGACAGCACCGTGTTGATCGACACATAGATCAGCGAGTTGATGTAGCCGTTGTACCAGGTCGGATCGGTGAAGATCTTCTCGTAGTTCTCGAGCGTGAACTCGTTTGGCCACAGCGAGAACGTGCCGAGGATTTCGTTCGTCGTCTTGAAGCTCATGTTGATGAGCCAGTAGATCGGCAGCATCAGAAAGATGATGTAGATCGTCGGCACGAGCCACGCGAGCTTGCGCATCAGGCGTCCTCCCCGCGGGTCATGACGGTGTAGAACACCCAGGACAGCAGCAGGATGATCAGGAAGTAGATGATCGACATGGCCGCTGCCGGTCCAAGGTCGAACTGGCCGAGCGCTGTCTTCACGAGATCGATCGACAACAGCGTCGTTGAGTTACCCGGCCCGCCGCCTGTGAGCACAAACGGCTCGGTATAGATGTTGAACGAATCCATGAAACGCAGAAGCACGGCGATCGTGAGCACGCGCTTCATCTTCGGCAGCTGGATGTAGCGGAACACGGCCCACGACGACGCACCGTCGATCTTGGCGGCCTGGTAGTACGCGTCTGGAATCGACGAGAGCCCTGCGTAGGCGAGAAGCACAACAAGCGACGTCCAGTGCCAGACGTCCATTGCGATCAGCGTCGCCCAGGCCGAAACCGGCTGACGCGTGAAGTTGTAGTCAATGCCGATGGAGTTGAGCGTCTTGCCGAGGAGGCCGATGTCCGGCAGCGCGAAGATGTTCCACATGGCGCCGACGACGTTCCATGGGATCAGCAGAGGCAGCGCCATCAGCACGAGACAGACCGACACCCAGATGCCCTTGCGCGGCATCGTCAGTGCGATTGCGACGCCGAGCGGGATCTCGATGGCAAGGATTGTGAACGTGAAGAAGAGCTGGCGGCCCAACGCATCGAGGAAGCGTTCAGAGGCGAGCACCTGCTCGAACCATTTGACGCCTTCAAAGAAGAAGACGTTGTCACCAAACGTTTCCTGGACCGAGTAATTCACCACCGTCATCAGCGGTATGACGGCGTTAAACGCGACCAGGATGACGACGGGAAGGACGAACAACCAACCCTTCTGGTTTTCGACCTTGTTCATGTGAGCCATCCGTCGGCGTAAAGCCGGGTCTGGGCCGGATCGAAGGCGAGATACGCGGTGCCGGACGGGATGTCGTCGCCGTCTTCGATCAACGCATTGATGCGCGTCTCACCGGCATAGCCTTCGACAATGCGGAAGCGTCCGGCATCAGCCACCTTGTTGATCCGGACCGGGATACCCGCGTCTGCAAGCGTGACGAACTCGGGCCGGATCCCAATTTCGGTCGCCTTTCCTGCAGCACTTGCAGCCGCCGCCGAGCCCGCGTTTTCAATCGCAACGCGCTCGCCCTGAAACACGGCCTGACCGTTCTCGACCGAGCAGGGCAGCACGTTCATGCCGGGCGACCCAATAAAGTGGCCGACAAACGTATGCTGCGGCCGCTCAAACAGCTCGACCGGGGTGCCGATCTGGACAACGACGCCATCCGGCATGACGACGACCTGATCGGCGAACGTGAGCGCCTCGGTCTGGTCGTGCGTCACGTAGATCATCGTCGTCTCGATGCGCTGATGCAGTTCCTTCAGCTTCGAGCGGAGCTGCCACTTCAAATGCGGATCGATGACCGTCAGTGGCTCATCAAACATGATGACGTTGACGTCCTCGCGGACAAGGCCACGGCCGAGCGAGATCTTCTGCTTTCCGTCGGCGGTGAGGCCTGAGGCGCGCCGGTCGAGCATAGCGGTCAGGTCAGTCATCTCGGCGATGGCCTCAACGCGCGAGCGAACCTCGCTTTCGGCGACGCCGCGATTGCGCAGAGGGAACGCGAGGTTATCGAACACGGTCATCGTGTCGTAGACGACGGGGAACTGGAAAACCTGCGCGATGTTGCGGTCGTCCGGCGCCTCGTGCGTGACGTCGCGATCATCGAACAGAACGCGGCCTTCGCTCGGGCTCAGCAGGCCTGAGATGATGTTGAGAAGCGTTGTCTTCCCGCAGCCGGAAGGCCCGAGCAACGCGTAGGCCCCGCCATCGGTCCATGAGACGTCAATTTCCTTCAGCGCGTAATCCGATGGTTGCGACGGCGACGGCACGTAGCTGTGCTTCAGGTTGTCGAGCGTAATCCGCGCCATCAGGCGACCCCTTTCGCGGAAATGCGCGCGCCGGCTTCGTCGAAGATCAGGCACTTGGCGGGATCGAACGCAAAGCTTGCCATATCGCCGATATCAAACGCGTGTACGCCGTGCGCCTGGCTGATCAGCGTCTGGCCCTCGTGGGCAAAGTGGATGACGCTTTCCGAACCGCTGATCTCGGTGATGATGATGCGGCCCTGCAGCGCGACGGCCGGACCATTGTCGCCGTCCTTTGAAGGCGTCAGATGATGCGGCCGAACCCCCAGATAGTAGGTGCCGTCGGGAAGCGCCGCGAGATCGCCTTCGCCAGCGTTCCAACCCGCAGTCTCATCGATCGTGAAACGGTCTCCGCTTTTGTCCGCTCGGATCGCGTTGATTGGCGGCTCGGAGAAGACTTCGGCGGCTTTCAGATTGGTGGGGCGCCGATAGAGATTCCCGGTCGGCCCGAAAGCGATGACACGGCCTTCGTGAAGCGCCGCCGTATGCCCGCCAAGTAGCAACGCCTCCGTCGGCTCGGTCGTCGCGTAAACGACGGTACAGTTTCGATCGGCGAACAGCTTGGGGAGCTCGTCGCGCAATTCCTCGCGCAGTTTGAAGTCGAGGTTGGCGAGCGGTTCATCGAGCAGGACAAGATCTGCGTCTTTGACGAGGGCGCGCGCCATGGCGGTGCGCTGCTGCTGGCCGCCTGAAAGTTCGGACGGCTTTCGCTTGAGCATCGGCGTCAGCTTCAGCAGATCGGCAAAGCGGCCCACGCGTTCTTCGACCTCGCGCCTCGCAACGCCTGCGACCCAGAGCGGCGATGCGATGTTCTCGAACACCGTCATGTTCGGGTAGTTGATGAACTGCTGGTAGACCATCGAGACGTTGCGCTTCTGGACTGAGACGCCGGTCACGTTGCGGCCGTCAAACCAGATCTCGCCCGTGGTCGGCTTCAAGATGCCGGCCATAAGCTGCATCAATGTCGTCTTGCCGGAGAGCGTCGTCCCCAGCAGCGTGTTGAAGCCGCCGGGCTCCAGCGCGAGATCCGTCTCGTAAATGTGGGTCTCGCCGCCGCGCTTGAACGTGACGGATTTGAACTCGAGTGCCAACGAAGGCGCCTCCGCGTTCGCGCAGCGTGGGAAGTGACCCGCACCCAATCTCAGTCTGACGTCGTCCAACATTCAAGACGAACGCTAGGCGAGATCGCGCGCGGGCAACGAGGTGGTGTCAGAACAGACGACGGTCTGGCGTGTCCGACGAAGCAGCCGATCCAGGCGACAGGCCCGGTATGTGCCAACCATAAGGGCCCAGCCACGAGCCGACACAAATCGGGGCACACCAGAAGGTGCGCCCCGTTTTTCTTCAACAGGCGCTTAGCTCTTTGACCAGCGCTTGATGAGTTCGTCGTAGGAAACGGTCTCACCCTTCGGCTTCTCGTTGTCGAGCTTTGCTTTCGCGCCGCCCTTGCCGAGCCATTCGCCGGGGTCCTTCGCCTCGTTCAGACGCGGACCACAGCCACCGTAGACCTTGGCCTTCTCATCGGCGCGCTGCATGCGGCCCATGATCGTGTCCATCTCGTTGGCGAGACGGTCCATGGCCTGCTGCGGCGTAAATGCGCCAGAGTTCACGTCACCGATCTGCTGCCACCAAAGCTGAGCAAGCTTCGGATAGTCCGGCACGTTGATGCCCGTGGGCGACCAACGCACGCGGTCAGGCGAGCGATAGAACTCAACGAGACCGCCGAGTTTCGGCGCCCGCTTCGTGAAGCTCTCATGGTTGACGGTTGAGTTGCGGATGAAGGTCAGACCGACCTGGCTCTTCTTGACGTCAACCGTCTTCGAGACAACGAACTGCGCGTAGAGCCAGGCAGCTTTTGCGCGATCCGTTGGCGTCGACTTCAGGATCGTCCACGAGCCAGCGTCCTGGTAGCCGACCTTCTGGCCTTCTTCCCAGTAAGGGCCGTGCGGCGACGGCGCCATCCGCCAAAGCGGGTTGCCTTCGTCGTCAACGGTGTTGTTGCCTTCAGATTTCGGCGCGACCATCGAGGCCGTGAACGCCGTGTACCAGAAGATCTGCTGGGCGACGTTGCCCTGGCTGAGCGCCGGCAGCGACTGGTAGAAGTCATAGTCGGCGGCACCCGGAGGCGCGTACTTCCGGAGCCACTCGTCCCACTTGCGGATCGCGTAGACCGCAGCCGGACCGTTCGTGCCACCACCGCGGGCGACCGATGCGCCAGCCGGGTTGCACGAGCCCTTTTCCATGCGGATGCCCCACTCGTCGATCGGCACGCCGTTCGGTTCGCCCGGCGAACCCGCACCGGCCATCGAGAGCCATGCATCCGTCATGCGCCAGCCAAGGTCCGGCGCGCGCTTGCCGTAGTCCATGTGTCCGTAAACGCGGACGCCATCGATTTCCTTCACGTCGTTAGTGAAGAACTCGGCGATGTCTTCGTAGGCCGACCAGTTGACCGGAACACCAAGCGCGTAGCCGTACTTGGCCTTGAACTTGTCCTGCAGGTCTTTGCGGTCGAACCAGTCCTTCCGGAACCAATAGAGGTTCGCGAACTGCTGGTCTGGCAGCTGATAGAGCTTGCCGTCAGGGCCGGTCGTGAACGTGATGCCGATGAAGTCATTCAGGTCCAGACCCGGGTTCGTGACGTCTTTGCCGTCACCCGCCATAAAGTCTGTCAGGTTGAC
>JBCBXS010000079.1:0-9646 GCA_039816475.1 Pseudomonadota bacterium
CCTCGATCATCCTGAAGTGGCTGCAGCAGACGTACGGATGCGAGGTCGTCACGTTCACCGCAGATCTCGGTCAGGGCGAGGAGCTTGAGCCCGCGCGCAAGAAGGCCGAACTGCTCGGCATCAAACCCGAGCACATCTTCATCGAAGACCTGCGCGAGGAATTCGTCGCCGATTACGTGTTCCCGATGTTCCGGGCCAACGCGCTCTATGAGGGCATCTATCTTCTTGGAACATCGATTGCGCGGCCGTTGATCGCGAAGAAGCAGATCGAGATCGCAGAACAAACCGGGGCGGACGCGGTCTGTCATGGCGCAACCGGCAAGGGCAACGATCAGGTTCGCTTCGAGCTTGGGTATTACGCGCTGAAGCCGGACATCAAAATCATATCGCCGTGGCGCGAATGGGCGTTCGCAAGCCGCGAAAGCCTGATCGCGTTCGCCGAGGAGAACCAGATCCCGATCGCCAAGGACAAGCGCGGCGAAGCGCCGTTCTCCGTCGACGCGAACTTGTTGCACTCGTCATCGGAGGGAAAGGTCCTCGAAGACCCGAACGTCGCGCCGTCCGAGTATGTCTTCCAGCGCAGCGTCAGCCCGCAAGACGCGCCGGACGAGGTGACGGAGATCGCCGTCGGCTTCGCGAAGGGCGACGCGATCTCGATCAACGGCGAGGCACTGTCGCCGGCGACGCTCCTCTCGCGATTGAACGACCTCGGTCGCGACAACGGCATCGGCCGGATCGATCTCGTCGAGAACCGGTTCGTGGGTATGAAATCGCGCGGCATCTACGAGACGCCGGGCGGGACGATCCTCCTGCACGCCCATCGCGCGATGGAAAGCATCACGCTCGATCGCGGCGCGATGCACCTGAAGGACGAGCTGATGCCGCGGTACGCCGAGCTGATCTACAACGGATTTTGGTTCTCGCCCGAGCGCGAGATGCTGCAGGCAGCGATCGACAAGAGCCAGGAGCATGTCGAAGGCGAAGTTCGGCTGCAGCTCTATAAGGGCAATGTCATCACCGTCGGCCGGGACAGCCCACAGTCCCTCTATTCGGAAGAGCTGGTCACTTTCGAGGACGATGAGGGCGCGTACGACCAGGCCGACGCGAAGGGCTTCATCAAGTTGAACGCGCTCCGCCTACGGACGCTTGGTAAGCGAGGCAGCTCACACGGCAACTAAGCTGAGCGAATTAACTGCGTTTTGCTCAAACCCGAATTGTTCAGCCTGCAGTCATCCCGTACAGGTACTTTCTACGCAACGTGGAAACAGTTTCACGCGGCCAGCGCCGAGCGCTGAGGGAGAGAGGACTGAGAATGACCGAGGGAGCGTCCGGCTGGGGCATTTTGCGCGTGTTTGTCTGCGCAATTGCAGCCGCAGTCGCGTTTCAGCCAGCCGTGGCTGACGCGCAAACGAAAACGAAAAAAGTCCGAATTTTTAAGAAGGGCGCCGTCAAAAAAGCCGTTCGCAAGGTTCGTAAACGCACAGCGAACCGCGTTCGCGTGAAAGTCCGGCGGCCGTCTGGTCTCAAAGGCATTCTTAAGAAGCCCGGTCAGAGAGCCCGGGTCAGAAAGCGGGTCCGCGTCAACCTTCGCCCCCGCACACGAGGGCCTGGTTACCGCAACCGCGCCTCGGTCAAACGGTCGGCACCGCTCAAGGGCATTCTAAAGAAGCCTGGCGCAAAGGCGCGCGTGAAGAAGCGCGTGCGCATCGATCTTCGTCGCCGCACCAAGGGCCCGGGTTACCGGAACAAAGTCACCTCCAAACGCCGTGTGAAGCGCATCGGCAAAAGGCTCGATCGGGCCGGGCGTAAGGCGCAGAACGCCCGTCGCAATATCAAGAATGCAAGACGCAATGCGAAAGCGGCGCGCAACGCGAAGCGGCTTCGCAAAGCTGAGAAGTTCCGCCGGAGCAAGAAGGGCGTCGATGCTGCCCGGAAGGCACGCAACCTCCGCCGCGCCGCCAAGCTTGCGAAGGGCGCCAAGATTGCAGCCGGAGCTACGGGTGTCGGCGCGGTCGTTGCTGTCGCAGCCTCTGCCGCCGGTCTCGACCCGGTCGAACTGGCAACGCTGAAGGCGACGAACCCGGCCGAGTATCGCCGCCGCATGGCCGCGATCAAAAAGAACCCGGCGAAGTACGCGGCCAAGAATATCAAGAACAACGTCAAGAAGGTCGGCAGAGGTGCCGGTAAGGCCATCAGGGGTGTTGGCCGCGGCGCGAAGAAGCTCGGTGGCGGCATCAAAAAAGTCTTCGCGAAGAAGAAGCGTAAGAAAAGAAAAGCCGGCCTGTTCCGCCGCAAGAAATAGGGCGCGTAGCAAATTACGGCACCGAACGGGCGGTCCTCGCGGGCCGCCTGTTTGCGTTCCGGGGAGAGGGGGATGGCTCGCGCTGGCGTTCGGGGCTCGTTGGTTTTTCGTTTGGTCCAACCCGCCTGCCGGCGGTTGGCACCGGGTGTCCGAGCCACGCGCGCCTCAAGCGATCCGGGCCTGCGGCCCTTCTTGCTTTCGGCTCTTGCTCTGGAAGCCTGAGAACGGCTGCGGCTGCCTCGGTTAGCGGGGCTGATGCCAGAGCGCCAGCATCGCGCAAGGAGCGCCAGCGGATCGCGCGATGCGCTTAGTCGCGAATTCTTTGCGCCAACAGCGTAAGCTGTTGGGCCAAAAAAAAAGCAGCGACGCAGGAGCGGATGCGCGCTTGAAGAACCGGGCACGGCCCGGTGGACCGGTGCCGCGCCCGGCCGGAGTGACCGTCGGAAATGGCAGTCTCAAACGGTCACCCACGACGGGATCACGCTCGCAGGCCCTTGGCAATGAACCGGAAGTTGGGTCCGGCTGCGTCACCTGGTCGGCTTCGAATTGTCAGGAGCTATCCAGATTGGCCCGGTCCAGGAGAGAGACCTCGGGGGACTGGGGGGCAGAAGTCCGAGGTTGGAAGACCGGGCCAAAGTCTGGACGAGTTCAGAAATAGAAATTCAATCCGGCACGGCCTTGGTCGGATCGTGACCACACCGTGATTTGTATTACACTTTGTTTCGAAGGTGCTCCGCATCAGCAGATGAGGCCCGTTGCGCAGCGCGCTTTCGGACCCAAATCCCGGCCCGCAAGGCGGCCTGCGGTTATTGATTGAAATCGCATGACACGGGCGCGACATTCGTTCGAGCATAGGAGGCCTGATTGGACGATAGCGAACCGATACGTTTGCGGCCGCGCGGGCTGGACCCCCGTACGCGCCACGACCGGGACACGTCCAACGAGCGCGACGCCCCGTTACGGCGGCCAGCCGAACCCAAACGGGCGACTTTCACCCGCCAGGAACTCAACCAGATCTTGCACGTCTATGGCCGCAAGGTCGCCGCCGGCGAATGGAAAGACTACGCACTCGACTTCGAGCGCGAGACGGCGACGTTCTCGATTTTCCGCCGCGCCAGCGAGATGCCGCTCTACCGGATCGAGAAGACACCGAAGCTCGCGCGCAAGCAGGGCGCCTACTCGGTCGTCTCACAGACCGGCCTGATTATGAAACGCGGGCATGACCTCGCCCGCGTACTCGCCGTACTTGATAAACGGCTGCGCCTCGTCGACTGACGTGGCGGTCGGGCGTTGCCACGTCCCGTCAGGCTGCGCCTGACAACTTGGCGCGTTCCTGCTTCTTGCGCTCGTTCGGGTCGAGGTAACGTTTGCGGAGGCGGATGGCCTTCGGCGTCACTTCGACCAGTTCGTCGTCCTGGATGTAGGACAGCGCACGTTCGAGCGGCAGCTTCATCGGTGGTGTCAGGATGATGCTCTCGTCCTTCCCGGCGGCGCGGATATTCGTGAGCTTCTTGCCCTTCAGCACGTTTACTTCGAGGTCGTTCTCGCGCGTGTGCTGGCCGATGATCATGCCCTGATAGACCTTGGTCTGCGGATCAATCATCAACGGGCCGCGGTCTTCGAGGTTGAACAGGGCATAGGCGACAGCCTCGCCGTCTCCGTTCGAGATCAGCACGCCATTGCGGCGCCCGACGATATCGCCCTTGAATGCCGCATAGGAGTGGAACAGCCGGTTCATGACGGCCGTGCCGCGTGTGTCGGTCAGCAATTCGTTCTGGTAGCCGATGAGCCCGCGCGTCGGGACGACAAAGACCAGCCGCTGCCGGCCGCCGCCGGACGGGCGCATTTCGAGAAGCTCGCCTTTCCGCTCGGACAGCTTCTGCACGACAGCGCCGGAGTGCTCTTCGTCGACGTCGACGATCACTTCCTCCATCGGCTCCTGCCGCTGGCCGCTCTCAGGATCGGAACGCATGACGACCTGAGGCCGCGAGACCGTCAGCTCAAAGTCTTCGCGCCGCATCGTCTCGATGAATACCGAGCTGAAGTTCGCCGCGGCCGGCCACTTCAAATGAGTCCTTGTCGCCGGTGTCAGAAACGCGGATCGCGACGTTGCGCTCGGTCTCTTTGAACAGCCGCTCGCGAATGACGCGGCTCTGGACCTTGTCGCCATCGCGGCCGGCGAGCGGGCCATCGTTGATGCGGAAGATCATGGCGAGCGTCGGCGGGTCGATCGGCTGTGCCGGGATCGGTTCAGTCACGCTCGGGTCTGCGAGTGTATCGGCGACGGTCGCTTCGCTCATTCCCGAGAGCGCCACGATATCGCCGGCAGCCCCCTCGTCGATCGGCTGCCGTTCAAGGCCGCGGAAGGCGAGCACCTTCGAGATTCGGAACGTCTCGATCGTCTTGCCGTCGCGGCTCAACGCGCGGACCTGCTGACCGGCCTTGACCGCACCGGACACAATACGCCCGGTGAGCAGCCGACCGAGAAACGGGTCGGCTTCAAGCGTCGTCGCGAGTAGCCGGAATGGGCCGTCCTCGACAGTTGGCGCGGGCACGTGGCTGACGATCAGGTCGAACAGCGGTGCCATACGATCGGACCGGTCGCCTTCGGGCTCATCGGTCATCCAGCCATCGCGCCCGGAGCCGTAAAGCACCGGGAAGTCGAGCTGCTCGTCCGTCGCGTCGAGATTGGCGAACAGATCGAACATCTCGTTGAGCACGTCCTGATGACGCTCATCCGGCCGATCGATCTTATTGATTGCAACGATCGGGCGGAGACCGCGCGCGAGCGCTTTCGCGACGACGAATTTCGTCTGCGGTAGTGGTCCTTCAGAGGCATCGACGAGCACGACGACGCCATCGACCATGTTGAGGATGCGCTCGACTTCGCCGCCGAAGTCGGCGTGGCCCGGCGTGTCGACGATGTTGATCCGTGTGTCGTTCCAGACGACCGACGTGCACTTCGCGAGGATCGTGATGCCCCGCTCACGCTCCAGATCGTTGGAATCCATCACCCGTTCGTCGACCGACTGGTTGTCCCGGAAGGCGCCGGACTGGCGGAGAAGTTCGTCGATCAGCGTCGTCTTGCCGTGATCGACATGCGCGATGATCGCAATATTGCGGAGGTCCATAGCTCTTAAGCCTTTGCGATCGGTGAGAAATCAGGCGCCGCCAGAAGGCCTGAAGCGTTTGTGCGGTGCACCATTGCTGAGCGCGCTAACACACCCGCGCGCTCCCGTCCAAGGGTCAGAATTCGATACGGCGCGAGATCGCCGGTCCGATTGCTCCGGGTTGCACGCGACTTGCGGTGCGCCGGGTGAAAACGTCAACGGTCGTCCCGATCCGGGACAGGAGGGTGCTCGAGTGTTTGAGCGCAACAGGATCGACAACACGCGCGATGTCATTGCCGTCGCAGTCAAAGTAGCGCTGACCGACGGGGCGGAGCTCGTCGGCAAGCTGGTCATTTCGCGGTCGCGCGACCTGCAGGAAACGCTGAACGGCGGCGATCCGTTCGTTGCCTTCGAGCCCTACGGCGAAACGCGGATGATCCTCGCCAAGAGTTCGATCCAGTCCGTCCGTCCGATCGATGCGGCTCAGGTGCCGAACCTTACGGCGCCAATTACCGATGGTGACGGGTTTGACCCGCATACCGTACTCGGCGTTGCCCGGCGTGCGGACTGGGACGAGATCAGGGCTGCGTTCCACAAGCTGTCGATGGTCTACCACCCGGACCGCTATGCGACGGCGCATCTTCCGGCCGATGTCTCAGCCTATCTCGACGCCAAGGCCCGCCAGATCAACACCGCCTACGCCGTGCTCGAAGACGCACACTACCGCCCCGTCGGCACCGCCAAACCGACCGCTGAACCCGTCTTCCAAAAGTCCGCGCGTTAGAGGCTTAGTTAGAGGCTCAATGACCGGAATGACGATCTCGCCCATTCGGTGAGGATGGCGTGAACGGCAGTCCGATCTGGGATGCTGCCGTCGTCGGCCATCATCTTCGCATACTGCTCCGCTTGCTTGCGGATGTGATCGGGAAACTGTTGGACGAGTTGCTGGTTAAGAAACTCGTCGGGCTTTGGAATCGCGCGGCCCATCTCCCGTGCTGCTTCCTGCCACTCCGAAATCGCGTTCTCGACGTTCTCCAAGGCCTCGTACGCCGTCTCCCCGTCTGACATGCAGCCGGGCAAATCTGGAACGAGCGCGACCCAGCCACCCCCTTCCGCAGCAGAGAGGGGGCGAAGCGCGACGGGGTATTCCGGTTTAATTGCCATCGATGTTTTTCCTGACGGCTTCGACGAACCTGACGAAATTGCGAATGTAGACTGGCTTGATCGGTCTCTTCGCCGGGATCGTCAGAATTTGGCGTTGTGAGGGGTGACTGACCGTAATGTGACTGCCGCCTCCTTTCGGAGTTCTTACATCAAGTTCGAAAGCAGCACAGACGGCCTCAACTTCGCCAACGCGCCAGTTATCGCGCGGGTTTGCGCGCATGCGCTCAAGGCGTTTGATAGCGTTGGACATCGGTCCTGTCCCGGCAGCTCGCGCTTGAGAGCTGACGGAACCTACCAACATTCATCCGGATACGGAACGGCGTGCTTTTGTGATCCGCGCGTTAGAGGCTTAGCCACTCGGCGGCGAGGATTGGGCCGGTGCTGCCGGCCTGGATTAGGATCGCGCAGGCGTCCGCGCCGTGTCGCGACATCATCCGTTCATCGATCTCGATCGTCTTTTCTTCGCCGATCCACGTGCCGACCGGGATGAGATCACGGACAACGTTGCGGTAGGTGATAACGCGACCGCTGTTCTCCCCGTGCCTGATTTTGACTTTCGCCTTCGGCTGAACGGCTGCGACCCAGATCGTCGCTTTGCGCCCGCCGCGCTCGGCGAGGCCGCTGATGGTGATGCTAACCCGCGACCCTTCGCGGGCGATCGTCAGCTCAGGACCCGCGCGGCGCTTCGCCGACTTCAACGCTGAGGCGAGCGCGACGCTGTCACTGCCGACGATGTGGCTCTTTCCGTTGATGATTGCCTGGGGTGTGTAGACCTCACCGTCGCCGCGGAAGCGCGCGTAGTTCCGCTGGCGCTTCGTGAAGGCAGGCTTTGCCAGCGTGTCCTTCCAGCCGAGGTAGTCCCAGTAGTCCACGTTGAATGACAGCGCGACGATGTCTCGGCGTTCGGCCATTCCGCTCAGGAGCTTGTCGGCGGGCGGACAGGATGAGCAACCCTGGCTGGTGAAGAGTTCGACGACGGGCTTGCCTGCCAGCGCAGCGGTCGATGCCATCGGCAACGCGACCAGAGCGGCAATGGCGGCCAGAGCGTTCCGCGTTGATGTCCGGTTTGATCCGCGCATTGCGCTGAAGTCCCGTTGGTTTGGTGTGGCGCTGATCCTCGTGGATGACGGTCGAGCGCACTTTCATGTTCGATGATGAATGTCGTGGATCGGCCCTTCAACAGCCACTCACGTTTGGGTCAGTCCGGAGTGAGGCGCAAAAAAGCCGACGATCTCTCGCCGGCTTTGATGACTTCGCAATGTCGTGACCGCAACCGGCCCGGTGTCGCGATCGGCCGCGACGGGCCGGTTCAAACTCAGCCGTCGTTGGCGAGGCTGCGGAGCACGTAATGCAGGATGCCGCCGTTCCTCACGTAATCGAGTTCGTCCAGCGTATCGATCCGGCAAAGGATCGGCACCTCTTTGGTCTCGCCGTCGAAGTACGTGATCTCAGCCGTCATCTTCTTGCGCGGCTCGATATCGGCAATGCCCTTGATGGTGACGAGTTCATCGCCGCGCATCTTGAGGCTTTCCCATGAGTGCCCGTCTTCGAAGACAAATGGGATGACGCCCATGCCGACCAGGTTCGAACGGTGGATCCGCTCAAACGAAACGGCGATCACAGCCTCGACGCCGAGCAGCGCGGTGCCCTTCGCAGCCCAGTCTCGTGATGACCCGTTGCCGTATTCTGCGCCGGCGACCACGACGAGAGGCGTACCCTCCTCGTGATACCGCATGGCGGCATCGAAAATGTACATCGTCTCGCCCGACGGATAGTGGACGGTGTAGCCACCCTCCTTCACACGCCCGTCGGCGTCGCGCGTCATCTGGTTCTTGATGCGGATGTTGGCAAACGTGCCGCGCATCATGACGTCGTGGTTGCCGCGCCGGGTGCCGTACTGGTTGAAGTCCTGCGGGCGGACCTGGCGTTCGAGCAGGTATTCGCCTGCCGGGCTTTCCTTCTTGATCGAACCGGCCGGTGAAATGTGGTCGGTCGTGATCTTGTCACCGAACATGCCGAGCACGCGCGCTTCCACGATGTCTTCCTGCGCCGGCAGGTCCATCGTGATGCCTTCGAAGTAGGGCGGGTTCTGCACGTACGTCGAACCTGAATCCCAGCCGTACGTCAGGCCGGTACCGGTCGTGACGCTCTGCCAGTTGTCGTCGCCTTCGAACACAGACGCGTAGCGCGCTTTGAAGCGCTCGCGCGTAATGTTCTCTGCGATGAACGACTGGATCTCGCGGTTCGACGGCCAGATGTCCTTGAGGAACACCGGCTGGCCATCTTTGTCCTCGCCGAGCGGCTCGGTCGTCAGATCGATATCGACCGTGCCGGCGAGCGCAAAGGCGACGACCAGCGGCGGCGAAGCCAGATAATTCGCCTGGACATCCGGGCTCACGCGACCTTCGAAGTTGCGGTTTCCGGAAAGGACCGAGGCTGCGATGATCTGGTTCTCGTTCACGGCCTTGGAAATCGGCGGCAGCAGCGGACCGGAATTCCCGATGCAGGTCGTGCAACCGAAGCCGACGAGATTGAAACCCAGCGCGTCGAGGTGAGGCTGGAGACCCGCGTCGGCGAGATAGCCGGCGACGACCTGACTTCCGGGCGCGAGGGATGTCTTGACCCACGGTTTGGTCTCAAGCCCGCGCTCGACGGCATTGCGCGCGAGCAAGCCCGCGCCGATCAGCACGCTCGGGTTCGATGTGTTGGTGCAGCTTGTGATTGCGGCGATCGCGACATCGCCGTGGCCGATATCGAACTCTTCGCCTTCGACGGGGACGCGCTTATCGGCTTCGCCCGGCTTTCCGTATTCATCGGCGAGCGCCTTGTGGAACCCGTCCTTGATGCCCTCGAGTGGAATGCGTCCTTCCGGCCGCGTGGGTCCGGCCATCGACGGGACAACCTCGCCGAGATCGAGTTTAAGGGTATCCGTGAAGAGGGGTGCGTCCGCTTCGGCTTCGCGGAATAGTCCCTGCGCCTTCGCGTAGGCTTCGACGAGGGCGATCCGGTCTTCCTCGCGGCCCGACGTCGTCATGTAGTTGAGCGTCTCTGCATCGACGGGGAAGAAGCC
>JBCBXS010000007.1:0-18679 GCA_039816475.1 Pseudomonadota bacterium
CGGCATGAGCGCTGCTACGAAGGCTTCGTCGGTTCTGTCAGCGGCCCTGCCTGCGGTTTGAGAGCCGGACTGGGCCGGCGAGGACTTCGGGGCCTTCGATCCGGCAGGCGCGCCCGCCCCGAAGCCGAGTGCCTTCAGATCCGCTGCGATCAACTCGCCAAAGCTGGGCACCGCCCGCGATGTGTTCTCCGCCACGCACACCTCCCGACAGAGCGTGAAGGTGCTGGGAATGTGTTGCAGTCCGGTTAAGCGGTGCTTCGAAGTGGGCCGGCGGGGGCGTGCCGTTTCGCGATGCCGCGCTAGCTCGCAGCGGCTTTCCGGTCGGCGATCCGCCGCTCGATCGAGATGAGGATCGCTTCGCGCACCGCGTTCGGCGTGACCTCGCCGCGGCGAATGTCTGCCGGCAGCGCCAACTGCTGAGCCCGTGCCATCTTGCGGAGCTGATCGACCCCGTCGACACGATCGAGTGCTGCGCGAACAGCGTCGACGCCGTCTTTCTGGAACAGTGGGACGAGGCTCACTTCGTAGGGGTCGAAGGCCGGTTCCGGCGAGGCAGATGGCTCTGCGGGCGGCGGTTCGATTGAGGGCGTTGCGTCCGTGGCCGGTGGCGCCGTCGCGGCATCAGGCGTTGCGCCGTTTTCTCGAGCGGCCCGCCGCTGCCAGAAGCGCCCCTCGACATCCCTGCGAACGCGGGCGATCGCAATCTCGCGCGACAGCGCCGCAGCCAGACGGCCCGCGCTGGCCCGGGTGCCGCCATGGCTTTCGATATCGCTTTCGATCGCGCGGGTCAGGAACGCCTCGAGCGCCCGTCCCTTTAGCCGCCGTGTGATCCGCTTCATGTCGGCTCGCTCAGTTCGGCAACAGCGCGAGGATTTCCCGGTGGAGCGTTTGCAGCGCCGGGGCCGCGTCGCCGTACTTCTCGGTCATGGTTTGCGCCTCGCCGAGATAATCGAACGCGTCGGCGATGTCAGGCAAGAGCGGAAGCTGCGTCTCCAGCGTCGGGTGTTTGGCCGCGATCGTCTCGATGTAGGTCCGGTCCCGCCCGCCGGGCCGGACGAAGTTCGCGAGGCAGATGTAGCGCCGGTCGCGCGGGTCCATGCCCCAGACATCTTCCGGGTTGCGCTTGGCCTCGACAATCTGGGCGATGCGGTCGACCGCGAATTCGGAGACCGCATCCGGGCGGAACGGCACGATCACGCGATCTGCGAGACGAAGTGCTGCAGCGGTCGCATGGCTCAGGCCCGGGGCGCAGTCGAGGATCACGACATCGGCGAGCGGCTTTGCAAAATTCAGCGCGGCACGAAAGTGTTCGGCGCAACGGAGCTTGGCCTGCTTGAACGGCGTCGCCCCGCGCGAATACTCGGTGATCAGCTCGTCCTGCATGTCTTCGAAGTCGAGTGAGCCTGCGACGAGCGAAAGTTCGGGCCGGCTGCCGTCGTCCCGCTCCACGTCGCCGACGCCCTGGACGATGTAATCGCGGATTTTCGTCTGCTGGATCGCGTAGAGACGGTCTTCGATGTAGGCGGCGACGTTGCGCGATTTCTTCTTGGTTTCGAGCCAGCCCGCACCGCCGAGCAGGATCAGCGACGCGTTCGATTGTGGGTCGAGATCCATCAGCAGGACGCGCTTGTTCGACCACACGCTGAACGCGTAGGCGAGCATCACCGAGACTGTGGATTTCCCGACGCCACCCTTCCGGTTCGCAACTGCGATGAACATGGCAACCCCGCTCATGTCCGGAGCCCACGCGTCACGGCGTGGCTCCGATTTATGCAATGGTTTCAATTCGTAACGCAGCACCCGCCCGCCGCGTGCCCGCGCGCCCTCGCACCGGCACCGCTTGCTCTTAGCCCCGTTGTTCCGGCTTGTCTCGCCATGGTGCGAAGATGCGACACGCCACCGGTTAAGTGCAGTGGAATGGCCATTGCATCATGCTAGGCTTCGCGCGGCGAGCGGTGATAGCGCGGGCTTGGGCCCGGCTGGATCGACGCATTGCTGACGGCCCGCCAAAGCTGCACCGGATCAGTCTCATATGTCCCAGAAATACTTCGGAACCGACGGCATTCGCGGTCGTGCAAACCGCGAGCCCATGACGGCTGAGTTCGCGTTGAAGGTTGGCATGGCGGCCGGGCACTACAACGGCAACGGCGCGCCGAAGCGGGTCGTGATCGGCAAGGATACGCGTCTGTCCGGCTACATGCTCGAAGCAGCGCTGATGTCCGGTTTCACCTCGGTCGGCTGCAATGTGTTCCTGCTCGGGCCGATGCCGACGCCCGCAGTCGCAATGCTGACGCGGTCCCTCCGCGCCGATATGGGCGTGATGATTTCAGCCTCGCACAACGGCTTCGAAGACAACGGCATCAAGTTCTTCGATGCCGACGGGTTCAAGCTCTCTGACGCGGCGGAACTGGCAATCGAAGGCCTCATCGAAAACCGGTCCGATGATCTGCTGAGTGACCCGACGAAGATCGGCCGCGCAACACGCGTTGAAAGCGCCCAGGAGCGCTACATTGAATTCGCCAAGCGTACGCTTCCGCGCAACCTTCGCCTTGACGGGCTCCGGATCGTTGTCGATTGCGCGCATGGGGCTGCCTACAAAGTCGCCCCGCAGGCGCTTTGGGAGCTTGGCGCCGAGGTCATCACGATCGGCACCGAACCGAACGGGCGGAATATCAATCTTGAATGCGGCTCGACCGCGCCCGAGGCGCTGATCCGGAAGGTTCGCGAAGTCCGCGCCGACATCGGGATCGCGCTTGACGGGGATGCCGATCGCGTGGTCCTCGTCGATGAGCGCGGCGAGATCGTCGACGGCGATCAGTTGATGGCTGTCATCGGCGAGAGCTGGTATCGCCGCGGCCGGTTGGCTGCCGGTGGTGTCGTCGCGACAGTGATGTCGAACCTCGGCTTCGAGCGCTATCTGCAGGACCTCGGGCTGTCGCTTGTCCGCACGCCGGTGGGCGACCGCCACGTCGTCGATCACATGCGCAAGCACGGCTACAACGTCGGCGGCGAACAGTCCGGGCATATCGTGCTGTCCGATTACGCAACGACCGGTGACGGGCTGGTCTCAGCGCTTCAGATCCTGGCCGTCGTCGTCGCAGCAGACCGGCCGGTGAGCGAAGTCTGCCGACGGTTCGAGCCTCTACCTCAGGTGCTTGAGAACGTCCGCTATGAAGACGGCAAGCCGCTCGAGCACGACAAGGTGGTCCGCAGCATCGACGATGCAAAGCGCCGGCTCGGCAACGCGGGCCGGCTGGTCATTCGCCCGTCCGGCACCGAGCCTGTTATTCGCGTGATGGCCGAAGGCGACGACGAGACGCTCATCCGCGACGTGGTGGGCGAGATCGTTGAAGCCGTTCGCGATGTGGCGACACCTGCGATTTAGCTACGCGGTCGCCGCGCGAGGTTCGGGCGCGCTCTACATCCGCTCTCACAACCCGCTCTCTCACACCCCCCCACACTCACCCAGATGTCTTAACGCGCGTTAACGCGCGCGCATCAACGTCTGCCCGCGGGCCGCCGAACGCCAGCGGTTGGCGCGCGTGTTTCGTTTTCGAACACGCATTCGGAAACGGGTAACCGTCCCTTAAGTCTTCTCGCTGATAGTCCCGGTGTGAAACGCGCATTCGCGTACCGGCGTCGCCGGTCTCCGAGTTTGGAAAGGGACTTGTCATGAGCCTCACTCGCTCGCTCATCGTCGGCGCCGCAGTCGCAATCAGCTTCTCAGCCTCCGCCGTTGCCGCCGACCTCAACACGAAGTCGTACGGCAGCATGAAGGACACCGGCTATATGCCGGCGATCGTCACGCAGCCGTCCTGGTATGTCCGTCTCGATGGCGCCTACGCCGCCTACGACACGCCGGTTCTCGTCGAGCAGGGCATCGACACGCTGACGGAAAGCTCGATGGACAATTCGTTCGCTTTCGGTGGCGGCTTCGGAAAGTACTTCTCGAACAACCTGCGCGCCGACGTCACGTATGAGCGCCGCTTCGAAGCCGACGTTCAGGGCAATCTGAACCACTCGTCAGCCACGCTGCAGGGCACGCGCAAGTTCGGCCTGGAGAGCGATCTCTTCATGGCCAGCCTCTATTACGACATTGACCGCGGCAACCGCTTCAATCCGTACATCGGCGTCGGCCTCGGTGCGGTTCGCCACAAGACAACGGCCGGTACGGTCGAGAGCTGTAACTGCACGACCGGCGAGATCGCCTCCGCCGAAAAGTGGTCGGTCGCAGCCGCGCTGATGGCCGGCTTCTCGCTGAAGCTGCGCAGCCGTCTGCACCTCGATGCGGGCTACCGGTTCCTCTACCTCGGCCATGCTGAGACCGGTGAGATCACGGTTACGGGTGGCTCGGTCACAGTGAGCGACGACCCAACGGTTGAAGACATCCACGCACACGAAGTTCGTGTGGGCCTCCGCTACGACATCCGCTGAGGCAAGAGAGCTTGGCAGACTGCGGCGGCCACGAGGGTTCTGACCCGTCACCGCAGTTTGCCGAATGAGACGAAACCGGTGGGAGCGCGCGATGTAAATCGCGTGACCCTGCCGAGGGCGGAAGTCACCTCCGCCCGAGACTACCGACCCGTCAGCGTTTCCTCAGTTTCCGCGTCATCAGGCTCGCCTCGAGCCCAGTCCCGACAGGACGGTCAATCAGTCGATCGCACGTGACACGCCCCCGTGCGCAGCGATCGAGCGGCTCCGGCAGTGCCGAGTCGACGAACTGAGGGACGATGATGATGACGACTTCTCTGGCTCAATATTCAGCCATCGCACTCGCAGCCGTGACACTCGGCGCGAGCGCCGCCTCGGCCGGCGGTCTCGGCGGTTCGCCCGCCGGTGGCCTCAAAGGCAGCTACGCGCATCCGGCAGAACATGTGCCCGCCCCTGTGCCGATCCCCGAGTACTCCGCGAAGTACTACTTCCGCGGCGACGTCGGCATCGGCTACCGCCAGACCGACGGCATGAGCGAAAGCGGCGCCCGGTACGGCGTCTCGGACGCGCCGCCAGCCACAACGGGCGGCCTCTCGCCCAATCCATTCGGCTCCGGCTCTTCGCTGTTCACCGATGGTTTCGGTGGCGGTGAAGACGATTGGAAAGGGTCAGTGAGTGTCGGTGTCGGCATGTACATCGGCGGCAACTGGCGCGGCGATCTGACGGCCGAGTATCGTGCCGAGCAGGTCAGAACCGATACAGCCGAATATGAGTACTTCCGGCATCAGTCTACCGCTGGTCCGCCGGCAACTTATGAGCCCATCGGTGGCGCCGGGACGGAGACGTCACAGGCGAACGGCACGATCTCAGAGCGCCTGAAGCTGCGCAGCGGCGTCTTTATGGCCAACGCGTATTACGACTTCTACAAGCGCGGCCGTTTCAACCCATACATCGGCATGGGCCTCGGCTTCGCCTTGAACGAAGTCAACCGGACGATGACGCACACGGAGACGACCTGTGATCCGCAGGCCGCCGTCAACACGGCGACACACTGTACGCAGCCGAGCGCGCCGCTCGCTCCGGTCTTCACACACACGGCATCGGACAAAGAGATCACGGTCTCGCTCGCGGCTGCTCTGACGACCGGCTTCACCTACGCGCTGACCCACAACACGAAGCTCGATTTCAACTATCGCCTTCTCTATGTCGACGGCACGAGCATCGCGGTGAACAGCCAGAGCGGCGATACCAGCCGCCTCGATACCGGCGCCGACTACGAGCATCAGCTCCGCGCGGGCGTCCGCTTCGACATCGACTAGCAAAGCGTTTCGCCGCGCGACTTGGTCCAGCGTCGCGCGGCTACAGTTCCACTGAGCTTCTAGTCCCTCGGTCTCAGTGGTCCTCGCAGCGGGTGGCACCCCCCTCGGCCACCCGCTGCATTTATTTTTGGCGCTCACGGGCCTGACCGGCCTTTGGCCTGGCCCTCCGCGGGGGCGGCGCTTGGCGCCGGGCCGCTTGCGGCCTTGGGTGCCTTGTTCAACGGTCGTGCTGACTGCGCTTGAGGGTTATGCGCGCTCACGGGCCTGTCAGGCCTTGGGTGAACGCCCCGACGGGTGACCGAGGCTGCCTGGCGAGTCGAATCGCATTGGTGCTGGTAGGGTCGGCTTTCAGGCGGAGATGAGGGTGTGATGGCTGGCCGCGCGACGCGCATCATCGGCATTGATCCGGGGCTTCGGAAGACCGGCTGGGGCGTCATCGAAAGCGATGGCGTGCGCTTGACCTACGTCGCCTCGGGCCAGATCAAAGCGCCGACTGAGCCTGCGCTTTCGGTCCGCCTCGCCGACATCTTCCGCGAACTCACCACCGTCCTTGCGACCTATACGCCGGACGAGGCAGCCGTCGAAGAAACCTTCGTCAACGACAACGCTCGCGCGACCCTGAAGCTCGGCCAGGCGCGTGGCGCGGCCATGCTCGCCCCGGCGATGCAGGGGCTGCGCGTCGCCGAATACGCACCGAACCTGATCAAGAAATCCGTCGTCGGCAGCGGCCATGCGGACAAGACGCAGATCACAACGATGATCGGCTTCCTGCTGCCGCGCGCTGACGTCTCATCCAGCGACGAAGCAGACGCACTTGCGATCGCGATCTGCCACGCGAACCACCGTGCAGGGCTGCGGGCGTTAGAGAAGGTCAGCGCAGCGGGCGGCGCGAAGTAGGCCCCGTCAGGCGATGATCACCCGCCTCCTAAAGCGCTTCAGGATTGCGCTCCGGGATCGGCGGCCCGTCCCACGCCGGGACCGTTTCTTTAAACGCATCGAGGTCCCGCGCGTCCGCCGTCTCGGGCTGTGCCGCGACAGGCCTGATGAGCACGACCGGTTGCGGCCTTGGCCAAGCGGCGTCGTCCGCTCGGTTGTCGCGCGGTGCGAGACGTTCGCCCTTCGCCCAGACCTTGAAGAACGGCATCTGCGTCGGCGCTGATTTCGCGCGAAGCTCTGTCAGGGTCCCGCGCGTCAGCGGCGTCACCGTCTGGAGCCATTGCCCGCCGCCGGTGTCCTGCAGCGCGACCGTATCGCCGAGCTGTGCGCTGCGTTCCGACGACCGGTTCCGTGTCAGCAACCGCATCACCGAAGGCGCAACCGCCGGACGGACGATCGAGATTTTCACCCGCTTCGTGGCGCCGGGGGCCGAGGGGATTGCAACCGTCGCAGTCTCAGCCGGCAGGCCGTCGGACTGTTTCGCGGCCGGGTCGGCGGTTGGCGAGGCCGCCGCCTCCGAGCCGTTCGCTTCCGCAGCCGTCGTCTCGGTGGACCAGCGCTGCGTGTTGGCCTGTCCGCGTCGCGCGACACGGGCGCGGATCTGCTTTTGCGCAGCGTCGTCGCCGACAAGCTCAACCATGCGTTCCGACCGCGCCTGACGCAGGTCCCGCCGGATCTCGCGATAGACGAAGTGCGCGATCTTCATGTAGCCGGGCCGCGTGAAGTGCAGCCCGTCCTTCCAGCGCAGCCGTCGCACCTTGCCTTCGACATCAGCGCCATAGGAGGCGAAGCCGCCGTTCTCGCCGACGAAGCTGTCGTAGACGTCAATCATCTTGACGCGGTAGCGCAGCGCGGCCTCGCGGACGAGTTCGTTGATGACCAGCGCATGTTGGCTCCGCTTCGGCCCCTGCGCCGGCGGCTGTCCGATCCAGTAGACGGCGACACGCCGCTTCTTGAGCGCGGCCATCAAGCGGCTGACCCGCGCGAGATAGCCCTGCCGCCAAGCATCATCACCGAGCCGGATGCGCTTCTTGCCCGCGGTCCGCAGGCTCGCCTGATCGAACGCACCGACCATGACGATCGCAACGTCGTAGACGTCTGAGCGCGGCGCATCCTCGATGCGTTTCACATCGCGCGCCCACCGCGTTGAGACGACGGCGTTCAGCTTCGAGACTTTCGGTTCGATCCTGAGCCGCGCGTCCTGGCCGGTAACTTCGCGAACGCCGTTGATCAGCCCGTCGGCCCATGAATCGCCAAATACGCGGACGCGATACAGATCGCCTTCCGGGAACGGATTGATGAAGCTCTTCGACGGCAGATCGGCGGCGCTGCCCTGCGCGAAAGCTGCGACGGGCGCCATCGCAAGTCCGAGCAGCGCGATCAGCAGCGCGCCGGTCTGACCGTGCGCCACACGCCCGAACCCTGATGTCAGCCAACGCAGCATCTGCAACGTCCCGCCCTGTGCGAAGCCCAATTCCATGTCGCGGGCAGTCTAACCCGAGAATCAACGTCCGGGGATAACCGCCTGCAAAAGTGCCAGGGTCGGGAAGCCGTCGGGCACGAGGCCGTGTTGTTTCTGCGCCGCTTTCACGGACTTACGTGTCTCCGCGCCGCAGATGCCATCGAGCCCGCCGGTGTCCAGACCTTCTGCGTGAAGCGCGATCTGTAAGCGGATGATTTCGCCTTTCGTCAGAGCCTCGGGGCTCGCGGGCCAGTCAGCGTCGCGTTCCCGATCCTCGGCAATCACACGCGCGAGCAGCGACACGCTGATCGCATAGGACTGGGCCGGATTGTAGCCGAGCAGGGCGCGGTAGTTCCCGTTGACGAGCGCGAGGAAGCCCGTGTGGCCTTCAGGCGCGATCAAGCGCCACGACATCGCGTCGGCTCCGGCAGGCACGTCTGCCGAAGGTGACAGGCCGCGCGATTGCCAATCTGCGAGCGGGCGTTCATCTGCAAGCTCCCAGTCGGCCCAATCGTAGGTTGGGTGCGCGCGCACTTCGAGCAGCGGCGGCAGGCCGCCCGACCAGCCCCGCGCCGTCAGATAGTTGGCCGCCGACGCCAACGCATCGCGCGGGCTCGCGATCACATCAACGCGGCCGTCGCCATCAGCGTCGATGCCAAACGTCGAAAGCGTGCGCGGCATGAACTGCGTATGCCCGAGCGCCCCGCACCACGATCCCGTGACGGCATCGTCGGCAAACGTTCCGCTCGCGATGAGATCGAGCAGCCGCTCAAGTTCTTCGGCCCAGAGTGCCGGCCTCCGCACGTCGACGACGGCGAGCGTCGTGAGTGACCGCGCTGCATTGAAGTGGCCGAGGTGCTCACCGTAACGCGTTTCGATACCCCAGATCGCTGCGAGCACATGCGCGGGCACGGCCAGCGCAGGCGTGCCCACCGTCTCGAACAGGTTCGCGATCTCAGGCAGCCGCGCCTTGCCAGCAAGGATGCGCTCGCGGCTGACGATCTTGCTCAGATAGTGCTCGAGAGCCCACGCGTGTTCCGGTTGCGAATGGACCCGCCGGTGCACATCCGGGTCGGGGCCGGGTTCCAAGATATCGCGTTCGATGACGCGGCGGACGGCAGCTTCGTTGCGACGGTCGTAGAGGCCTGAGACGGTTCGCTGCCATCGCGCGACAACGGCCGGATCGTCGGGATCGAACGCTGGCCCGCGCGCATCGACTTCGGTTTGCCCTTCAACGGGGCTCATCGCTTCGCCTCGCGCTGCACCCGCGCAAGGAGCTTGCGCGTTGGCCAGCAGTCGGGCTTCAGACCGCGCGCGACCTGATACTTACCAATCTGGCTGCGGGTGTTGCTGCCGAGCTTCCCGTCGATCTTCGTGATGCCGAAGCCGAGGCCCTTGAGATGCTCCTGGATCTCCGCAAGCTCGCCGGTGGTGACCTGTTTGAGGTTGGCCCATGGCTCGATGAAGGTGCCGCGCCCGGCAATGCGGTTGGCGAGATCGCCGACAAACAGCGCGTAAAGGTCCGAAAGGTTATAGCGGCGGAAGACGACGTAGTTTTCGGTCACTAGGAAGACGGGGCCATAGGTGCCGCCGGCGACGAGCAGGTAGGTCTGCCACTCGAGCTGCTGCGGTGTGAACGGGCGACCATCGCGGCGGCGAAGTCCGAGGTCGCGCCATTCGCGGACCGTGCGGGTTCCCGTCGGGCCCGCCATCGCACAGTTCGCCGAGCCGCCGATCGAGACCTCGATGCCCCACGGCCGATCGCTGAGCCAGCCCTTCAGCTTCAACTGGTTCGCAGCCGACGCAAGCGCATCGCGCGGGGCCCAGAGGTTCTTGGTGCCATCGCCGTCGAGGTCGAGCGCGGTCGAGAAGTATTCGGTCGGCATAAACTGTGTGAGGCCGACGGCGCCGGCCCACGACGAACGAAGTCCGGCTTTGCGCACCGCGTCGCTGTCGATCATGCGCAGGGCTGCGAACAGCTCCTCGCGGAACATCTCTTTGCGCCGGCCGATGAAGGCGAGCGTCGCGAGAACGTCGACGGCGTTATGGCGGAGGCGGTAGCCGCCAAAGGCTGTCTCGCGGCCCCAGATGCCGAGTACGACATGGCCCGGCACGCCGAGGCGCGCTTCAACGTCTCTGAGCGTGCGGCGATGTTTGACTGCGAGATCGCGGCCGCGTTTGGCGAGGCGGGCGAGCTGCTTCGCGTTGAGATAGGCCTGGGGCGGCTTCGTGAACTCGGACTGGCCGCGGCTGCTCGGCACGCGCCGTTTGGGCCGGCCCGGGATTTCGAGATCGGGGAGTTTCAGATTCAGCTTGCTGCCGGCAAGCGCACTGCGGGCGGTGCTGGCGCGAATGCCCTTAGCTGCCGCCTCACGTACGATCTCTGACTTGAAGCGCGCGAACTGCTGCTCGAGTGCGCCGTTGGCGCGCGCATCATCCGGCATCGCAAACGCCATGAGCGCCGCCAAACCGGTGACGGGCAGTCCGCACCGCCGTTTAAGACCTTCTCGGATCATCCGTAAGACTCCCGCCGATGACCATGCCATCAGCGGGAGCAGAAGCCGACGGCAAGATTACGACGCGCGGCGCTTTGCGAGCCCGCGTTCCCAGGCGAGCGCCTGTGCGACGATGCCGTCGAGGTCTGCGTGCTCCGGTTCCCAGCCGAGCGTCTCGCGGATCTTGGTGGAGGCTGCGACAATGGCCGCCGGATCGCCGGGACGGCGTGGAACGTCCTCGACGGCGAAGTCGACGCCCGAGGCGCGTTTCACCGCGGCAATCACATCGCGGACCGAATAGCCGTGCGAGTACCCGCAGTTGAATACGTCGGACGTGCCGCCCGCGCGCAGATATTCGAGCGCCTTCAGGTGCGCGTTCGCGAGATCGCTCACGTGGATGTAGTCGCGGATGCAGGTGCCGTCGTGTGTCGGGTAGTCGGTGCCGAAGACCGACATGCCGGCGCGTTTGCCCAGCGCGGTTTCGCAGGCGACTTTGATCAGGTGCGTTGCCGCCGGCGTCGACTGACCCGTGCGGCCCTGCGGATCGGCACCGGCGACATTGAAGTAGCGCAGCGCCACATAGTTGAAGTCGTGAGCAGCGGCCGTATCGGCAAGCATCAGCTCGGTCATGAGCTTACTCGTGCCGTACGGCGACATTGGCCGAAGTGGCGCGTCTTCTGCGACCGGATTGGTCTCAGGCATGCCGTAGACGGCGGCGGTCGACGAGAAGATGA
Source organism: Pseudomonadota bacterium (assembly GCA_039816475.1). GTDB lineage: Bacteria > Pseudomonadota > Alphaproteobacteria > Rhizobiales > Hyphomicrobiaceae > JBCBWG01. The sequence continues at coordinate 11,378 of JBCBXS010000007.1, forward strand.
AATGCGGGACACCACCCTCGACGGCGGCGGCCATGAGTGCCCGCGATTTGACGGTGTTGTTCTCGTAGTAGCCGAGCGGGTCTGCGACGGAGTCGGGCACCACGATGGAGCCTGCGAAGTGGATGATCGCGGAGACCCGATGATCGCCAATGATCCGCGCGACAAGCGCCATGTCGCCGATGTCGCCTTCGACCAGCGGCACGTTGCGCGGCACTGCCCAGGCAAACCCTGTCGAGAGGTTGTCGAGCACGACGACATCAAAGCCGGCATCGCGCAGCGCGAGCGTCATGTGGCTGCCGATGTAACCGGCGCCGCCCGTCACTAATATGCTCATCTGTCGTTCCGCACTGCTGTCATGGCCGATGTTTTGGCCCGTGTCTTGGTCAGCGTCTTCGCCGATGTATTGGCTCGCGTTGTGGACCGGCGCTTCGGACAGTTCCGACCGGCCGCGGGCCAGTAAAGCGCAAAACCGTCAGGTTTTCGTTGATGCGTGCTTGCAACCGGCGGGCGTATTTGTCGTTTGTTAAGACACCGTTAGAGATACGCCCCCGCAAGCGCCCGAGGTCTCCCATGTCCACGCAGCCGAAGATAATCCGCAAGGCCGTGTTCCCCGTGGCCGGGCTCGGCACCCGCTTTCTGCCCGCGACGAAGGCGATGCCCAAGGAGATGCTGACCGTCGTCGACCGCCCGGTCATCCAGCATGTGGTCGACGAAGCTAGGGCGGCCGGTATCGAGCACCTGATCTTTGTGACGGGTCGCAACAAGGGCGTCATCGAAGACCATTTCGACCTGATGTTCGAGCTCGAGGAAACGCTCAAACAACGCGGCAAGACCAAGGAGCTCCAGACCTTGATCGCGGAGCGTCCGGTCGCGGGAGAGACAAGCTTCACCCGCCAGCAGGAACCGCTCGGCCTCGGCCACGCCGTCTGGTGCGCGCGCGATCTCGTCGGCAACGAGCCGTTCGCCCTGCTGCTCCCCGATATGCTGCATCAGGCGGAGACGCCGTGCCTCGCCGATATGATGGCCGCCTACGAGCAGCACGGCGGCAACCTGATCGCGGTCTCTCCGGTGCCCGAAGACCAGACCCACCAGTACGGGATCGTCGCCGTTGATCATGCGGACGAGAAGGTGACGCGGATTACCGGCATGGTCGAGAAGCCCAAGCCTGCGGATGCACCGTCGAACTTGCACATCACCGGCCGCTATATCCTACAGCCGGAGATCTTTGACCTCCTGAGCAATCAGTCTGCTGGGGCTGGCAACGAGATCCAGCTGACGGATTCGATGCTGTCGTTGCTCGGCCGGGACGACCAACCGTTTCATGCCGTCCGCTTCGATGGCGCGATCCACGATTGCGGATCGAAGATCGGCTTCCTAGTCGCAAACGCTGCCTACGCACTGGCGCGAGACGACCTCAAAGACGATTTCCGCCGTGAGATGGAAGCACTGCTGTCCAAAAGCTAAGTGGAGATCGCCGGATCCTGAGCGCGGCGCGCGCCGGATCGGGTTGAGCGCCGGGACGCGCTAACGGCTGAGCCGCAGGCCGAGACGGAACTCGTTGTCGACGTAGTCTTCGCCGCCGTCGAAGCGCGTGAACTGGTAGCGCCCGAACAGCGTGACGTTCCGGTTCATGAAGTATTCGAGACCCGCGATCGCGGTGACTTCCTTCTCGGTCTCGCTCGGCCCTTCGAACTTGCGCACCTCGATCCCGGTGCCAATCGAGCCGACGAGATTGCGCCGGAAGCTATGGCGCAACTCGACGTTGGCGGATCGCGAAATCACGCCTGAGACATTAGCATCCGTCGAGTCATCGATGGAGGTGTTGGCGGTGAACAGCAGCGTGGTCAGCCCGCTGATCCTCCAGGCGAGGTTTGCGTCAACGAGCAGGCCTGAGACGTCGCTCAAGGCAGCTTCATCCGGCGATTGGCGGCCGTAGCCGAGGCTGACTTCGCCGCGCAGGATCTGGTCGGTATTGCCGAACGAAAGACCCGCACGGTAGCGGACGCCGCGGCTGTCGCGCCGGAGGCCGTCATCGGAACTCGCGGCGCCGAACTTGCGGGTGTTGACGGCTGCTTCCGCAAACGCGAACAGCGTCGGCTTGAACTCCCAGCTCGCCCGGATTGCAATCTCGCTTTCGCGCTCGTCTCGGTCGTCATTCACATCGGTTGCGGTGTCGGAGACGTCTTCGTCGATGTGCGATCCGCGCAACTGCAACCGCAGGCGGTTGAAGCGATGGTTCAGCGTCAGCGCGTACTGGTCGCGCGTGACGTCGGCGCGGTCACCCGATGCGGCGGCGTTGATGTCGTCGCGGCCTTCCTGCGAGACCGCGCGCGAGACCAGGCCTTCGAGATTGGTCCGCCGCGTGATGTCGAGCCGGCCGCGTGCCTCCAGAGTGTAGGCGCGATCGTTCTCGCTATCGAACTCCTGGAATTGCGACACGACCCCGCTTGCGCGAAGCTCAATGGCATGGACCGACCAGTTCGAGACGACGCGCACGGTGGGCAGCAGCTCAATCGCGCGATCGCTTTGCGCCGGGGACGATTCAAACGTGTTGCTGTCGAATAGGACGGACGTCTCGAGCACCGGCAGGATGACGAAGCTGCCCGCACGGATGCCGATCGGCGTGTAGGGCTCGAAGCGGAACAGCCGCCGCGGGCGCTCGCTCAGGATCGGTGAGACGTCGATGCCGAACAGCGTCGGGTCGAAGCCCGCAGGTGGGCTCGAAAACGCAGCGCGGTCCGCGTCTTCGCGAATGTCGTTTGAGACCGGGTCAGCGCCATCGATCGCTTGCGTCGGATCAGGTGCTGAGAAGTCGCCGTCGACGGGCGCTGCCGGTTGCACCGGCGCTGAGAAATCACCGTCCACGGGAAGTGTCGGCCGGCGTCGTGGCGGATCGGTCGGAAGCCCGACGCTCGGCGGTATTGTCGAGACAGGCGTCGACGGAAAGCCGGCGTTCTGGCCGAGGGATGGTCCGCCGACGGCCGCAGGCGTTTCGTCCGTTTGGGTTGGCGCTGCGAAATCCGTGAGCGGGGCCGGCGTCACCTGCGTCTGGAAACCGGCGCCAAGGCTCTCGTCGTCCGGTTGCTGCGCTGCGGCCGGGGGTGCGCCGCGCTGTCTGCGGCTGACTTCAGCCGGCGTCGGCGGCGCATTGATCGTGGTGATCGTCTCAAATCGCGATTGCGCCTCGGCGGCAGTGGCGAGCGCAAGCACGGCGGACGGCATCAGAGCCGCCGCCATCAGCGATCGAACCAGCAGGTGAGGGCCGCGAACCAAGGACGCGCTCCGCCAGGAAAGTTTCGGACAACGCAAACTCGGTCAGTCTGCGGGACAGTGGCGAGAGTCGGTTAACGGTCCGTTGAGGCTTGCGCGGCCCCTGAGGATAGGAGCTCCGGCCGGTCATGGCGTCAGATGAGGCGGGCGCGAATCGGGCTATTGCGCAAATGCCAGGGCGATGGCACGCACATGCAACCGAGGGTTCCGCGATGGCCGCCTTTGACGTCAGAGACGATGCCTGTGCCGCGGGCGCCAGCGGTGCCGGTGCTGTTGCCGGTCAACGGGCGATGGGGCGTGAGTTGAACGAGACGGCAGGTCGGTTGATGGGGGCTGCGCGGTCGGCTGCCCGGACGCTCGAGATGGAAACGCGCGCGCTCGCGGCCATGGGCGACGCGCTCACGTCAAGCCTCGGCCAGCGCCTCGATGCGGCAGTTGAGCTGTTAGCTGCCGTCAAAGGCCGCATCATCGTCACCGGCATGGGCAAGTCCGGCCACATCGGACAGAAAACGGCGGCGACGTTCTCGTCGACCGGAAGCCCCGCGTATTTCGTCCACCCGTCGGAGGCCTCGCACGGCGACCTCGGGATGGTGACCCCGGACGACGCGGTGCTCGCGTTCTCGTGGTCCGGTGAGACGGTGGAACTCACCAACATTCTCGCGTTTGCAACGAGCCGGCGGGTGCCGGTGGTTGCCGTGACGTCGTCTGACACATCGGCGTTGGCGCGGGCCTCGACCGTGGTCCTCTGCCTGCCGAAGGCGGAAGAGGCATGCCCGCACAAGCTCGCGCCGACGACGTCGACGACGATGCAACTCGCGATCGGTGACGCGCTCGCAATCGCGCTGCTCGAAGTTCGTGGCTTCACGGCGCACGACTTCAAGGTGTTCCATCCCGGCGGATCGCTTGGCGCGCAACTGCGCAACGTTGGCGATCTGATGCATACGGGCGATGCGATGCCGCTGGTCGCGGAAGGAACGCGCATGGGCGATGCGCTGGTTCACATGACGCAAAAGGCCTTCGGGTGTCTCGGCGTTGTCGACGGTCACAACCGGCTGGTCGGCGTGGTAACCGATGGCGACCTTCGCCGGCACATGGGCGACCGGTTGCTGGCCTCGAAGGTCGATGACGTGATGACTCGCTCGCCGAAGACGACGGGACCGGATGTGCTCTCGACCGTGGCGCTCGATCAGTTGAATGCGAACCGGGTGACGGCGCTGTTTGTGGTCTCGGATGGCGGGCAGCCCGTCGGCATCGTCCATGTCCACGATCTAATTCGCGCCGAGCCGCGCTGACGGGCGAGCGGCGCCCTTCAGCCTGGTCAATCTGAACGTTATGCGGTTGACGCTGCTGGCCGTCGCCGGTCGTGCCAGACCTTCAGGCCTTCCATCGCGATCCAACCTGCGACCCCGACGCCGAGGAGCAGCCATGTCCCGGCTCGGTATCCGTACGCGTCGACGAACCAGGCGAACACAACGGGTGCGAGCGCATTGCAGATGAGCGCCGGCGTCGCGAGAATGCCAAGTACGGTGCCGTAGTCCCGCGCCCCGAACAACGCCAGCGGGACGGCGCCACGGACGATGGTCATCAGCCCGTTCGAGATGCCGTAGACCGTCGCAAAGATCACCGCCGTCTCGAGCCCGCCGTGCGCGAACAGAAGCGGGACGAAGGAAATCGGTAGCAGCGCGATCGAGACGCGGCCGAGATTCAGCGCTGCGAGCTTCCGCCCGTAGACGAGTTCCCAGACGCGGCCGATGACCTGGGCGACGCCCTTGTACGCGCCGAGCGCAACAGCGATGGCGGCGGTCACGCCGGCAGCTTCGATAATGCGGACGAGGTGCACGCCGCCGACGCCGAAGTTGAACGAGTAGGCGGCCATCACGATCGAGAACAGCAGCATGGCCTGGGTCCGCGCGCGGCCGTCGAGGGGCATGTCGCGCGCTTGTGCTTGCGGTTCGGCAGACGGCAATGCGGCCCCGGGTGTTTCCGGCTGCACTTGCGCGCGCCCGGACCAGCTCGGCAGGCCTGCAAAATGCAGCGGCGCGCAGATGAAGATGTTGAGCGCGGCATAGATCCAGAACGTTGTCTGCCAGTCCGTCACCTCGGCGAGCAGGTAACCGACGGGCCAGAACACGGTCGATGCGAAGCCGCCGAGCAGCGTGAGATAGGCAATGGACCGGCGGCCGTTGACGGGGTCGATCTGGACGAGCCCCGCAAACGCTGCGTCGTAGAGCGTCAGCCGCATCGCGAGGCCAACGAGCGTCCAGCCGACGAGATAATGCGTCAGCGTTTCGGCGGTTGCGACAACGGCGAGGGCGAGCCCCTGCGCGATACTGCCGATCGCCATGATCCGGCGTGCGCCATAGACGTCGATCGCGCGGCCGACGGCCGTCGAGATGAGGCCGGCTGCGAACAGCGCGAGCGTCGCACCGGCGAAGATGGCAGGCCCGCTCCAGCCGGTGCCCGACTCGATCGGCCCGGCGAGCACGCCAAGCGCATAGAACGACGTGCCCCAGCCGATGATCTGCGTCAGGCCAAGCGCGAGGACGGCGCGGACGACGGTGGCGGGCGCAGCGGTCGGGGCAGTGAGATCGGGAGCCGCCATGGCGCTTGTGGGATCATCGGGGCTGCTCGCACACTCGCACGGTGCGCGGCGCCAGCATCAGCGATGGCCGCCAGCCGGTCAAACCGGCGCTCGCGAGCGAAGCGCGATGCCAGGTTTCTTGCGCGGTCGCTAAAGCTTGGCGCAGGCAGCCTTCAGCCACGCGCGATCCCCGCTCTCAAGTTCGGGCCCGATCTCCTTGAAGACACGCGCATGATAGGCGTTCAGCCAGGCAAGTTCCGTGTCGGTCAGTTGGCCGACGTCGATCAGCCGCCGATCGAAGGGCGCGAGCGTCAGCGTCTCGAACGTGTGCATGGCGATATCGCCGTCTTTCGGCGTTTCAGCCTCCTCGACGAGCACGAGGTTTTCGAGCCGGATGCCGTACGCGTCGGTCTTGTAGTAGCCGGGCTCGTTCGAGACGATCATACCGGCTTCGAGCACGGTCATCGTGCGCCGCGAAATGCCCTGCGGGCCCTCATGGACCGAAAGATAGCTGCCGACGCCGTGACCGGTGCCGTGCGCGTAGTCGAGACCGTGATCCCAGAGCGCACGACGCGCGAAAGGATCGAGATCGACGCCGCGCGTGCCCTTGGGAAAGCGCGCCGTTGCGATCGCGATGTGCCCCTTGAGGACCAGCGTCGTGTGTAGTCGCGCGGACTTCGGCGGCCGGCCAACCGCGACCGTGCGGGTAATGTCCGTCGTCCCATCGGGATACTGCGCGCCTGAATCGACAAGGTAGAGTTCGCCACGCCGGAACGTCCGATCGGTCGCCTCCGTCACGCGGTAGTGGACGATGGCACCGTTCGGTCCGCTGCCGGAGATCGTGTCGAAGCTGATCTCTCGGAGCTTGCCGGTTTCCGCTCGGAACGCCTCGAGCTTCTCAGCCGTCGCGATCTCGGTGAGCTTCGTCCCCGCCTCGATCTCGCGGTCGAGCCACGCCAGGAACCGGCAGACGGCAACGCCATCGCGGTGGTGGGCTGCCCGTGCGCCGGCGATCTCAGCCGGTGTCTTGATCGCGCGCGGGAGCACGCAGGGGTCGGGCGCATGCCGAAGCGTTTTCGCGCCGAGCCGCTGGCCAATGCGATAGGCGGTCGTGGCTGGTGCTACGCGGACTTTCGCTTGTCCAGACGTGGCGGCTTCGGATTTGAGGTCACGCAGCGCTGCCTCGAACGCGTTCGCCGGACGGAAGCGGGCGACGCCATCCAGCGCCTTCATGGCGGCGTCCGGCACGCGCTCGGACGCCAGAAACACATCAACCGGGCCGTCCGCTGGCAGGATCGCGAAGGCGAGTACGACCGGGTTGTGCTCGACGTCGGCGCCGCGAATGTTCAGGAGCCAGCAGAGCGAATCCGGTTGCGTGACCACGGTCGCGATATCGCCGTCGGATTTCAGCGTTTCCTGGATATCGGAGACCTTCTCTCGCGTGGACCGGC
>JBCBXS010000080.1:0-9471 GCA_039816475.1 Pseudomonadota bacterium
AGTCATCAACATCGCTCGCTATGCCGTGGCTCCGAGCGATATCCCCGACAGCGTCACCGTGATCGCAGTCGTCGGTGCATCGATGAATGCAGGCAAGACGACGGCCGCGGTCGGGCTCGCACACGGGCTCAATCGGGCTGGCCTGCGCGCCGCCGGTGCCAAGGCGACTGGCACCGGTGCGTTCGGCGATTTCAACGCGATGGAGGATGCCGGCGTCCCCGCAATCGACTTCACCGATGCCGGATTCGCCTCGACCTATCAGGTCGACCACGAGGCTCTCATCAATTGCTTTGAGACGCTTGTGGGGACGGCGGCTTCTCGCGGCGCTGATGTTGTCGTCGTCGAATTCGCAGACGGCATCTTCCAGGAAGAGACGGCGGCGTTGCTCACGACATCGCGCATCCGCGACCGCCTCGACGGTGTCGTGTTTGCCGCGCCCGATGCCGTCAGTTCGGCCGGTGGCGTTGCGTGGTTACGCGACAACCTGTTCGCGCCGCTCGCCGTCTCCGGCAAGGTCACGTGCTCGCCGATCGCCGAAGACGAGGCGGTCCTGCAAACCGGTGTGCCGCATTTGAGCCGCGCGAAGCTCTGCGATCCTGACGTCGTCGGCCCGCTCGTCGCACCGATCCATCGCGGTCGCGCAGCCTCTGGTCAGAGCGCCGCATGAGAACGCCTTCCATCACAGATGATGGACGCTGGCGAAGCCTCGGCCTGATCGTCCTCCTCGGGATCGGTCAGGCCGCAGGCCTCGGCACCGCAGCGTACGCAACGCGCGTGATCTTCAAGGCGCTGCACGATGGCAGCGCTCCGGGGCTCACCGCGTTCGCCCTGCTGTCAGGCGGATTGCTTGCCGTCCCCCTCTGCCAGGCAGTCAGCCGCGTGCTGGCCGAAGATGCCGGCCAGAGTTTCGCAAAGCGCATCCGCCGCGATCTCTACAAACACCTCGCTGGCATGAACGCCGAAGCGCTGGAGCGCCGGCGGTTCGGGGCACTGTCCCTTCGGTTCGTCGGCGACCTTTCGGCGGCCCGAAAATGGGCGGGGCTTGGCATCGCCAGGGCGATCACATGCGCGATTGTCTTGCCCGCGGCCGTCATCGCGATCGTACTCTTCAGCCCGATGCTCGCGATCGCCGGGATGGGACCGCTGTTGCTCGCGTTGGTCGTGGCCGCGGCGCTCGCCATAAGGCTTCCGGCATCGCATCAACGTCTCCGCACACACCGCGCACGACTGGCAACCGCCGCGCTTGAGCGGCTTGCGATCGCAACGCGGCTCGATATCGCCGGCCGCTCACGGCGCGAAATCGCGAGCCTCGGTCGCCGCGCTGACACGGTCAGGCGTGAAGCCCGTTCGCGTGCCGCGCGGATGTCGGCGATCCGGAGCCTGCCACAGGTGGGATCCGCATTCGGTGCGGCAGCCATACTCGGCTCGGCCTACAGCTTTGGCCTGGCCGCCGCGGACGCAGCAGCAGCGCTTGCCATCCTCGGTATCGTCACAGTGCCACTCCGCGAAGCAACCGGCGTTTGGGATCGATACTGCGCCTGGCAGATCGCGCGGACCAAGCTCGATGCAGTCTTGAGTGAACCGAGCAAGGCGCGCCGACCGAAACGCGTCGGTCATGCCGTTTCGCTGCGCTTCGATGACGTGCGACGCCATGATGTGCATGTTGATCTTGCCATTCCGGCAGGTGCCGTCGTCCTGGTGACCGGTCCTCCGGCCAGTGGCAAATCGACCCTTCTGAGCCTCTCAGCCGGTCATCTTCATCCGCAGTCGGGCGACGTCAGCTACTGCACGGCAAGACGCAGGCCGATGATTAGTTTCATCACGGAGCGGCCGGTCATTCTGCAGGGTTCACTCCGGCGCAACCTCTGCCTCGGCGCCGCCGATCGGCCGAATGACGAAGAGCTGCAAACCATCATCGAATGTCTGGGCTTGAGCGCGCTCGTCACGCGGCTCGGTGGCTTCGACGGGCGACTGGCCGAGAGCGGACGGACGGTCTCGGCGGCCGAAGCGCTGCGCATCGAACTTGCACGGACGATCTTGATGCAGCCGGACCTGATCATCGTCGATCATGCGCGCTTCGCATCGTGCTTGCGCGCTGATGCGATCGCCGCGTTCGGCGACAGATGCCACGCAACCGTCCTTTTCAGCGGAGAGCCGGACGAGCCATCCTGCGCAACGCACGTCCTTGCGCTTCCGAGCGAGGCAGGCGCCGCTGCGTCCCTCCGCGCTGTTCCATCGCCGTCGCCACACTCGGCCAAGCAGGCGGCCTGAAAGGTCCTCACCCCATGAAGATCGCACGACTTCTGCCGATGTTCGCCGTTGCGATGCTCGCCCTCGTGATCGCAGGTGTCGGCCTGACGATGTGGACGTCCAACCGGGCGATGCACTTCAACGAGCGCGTGAACCTCGCGAAGACATCGTACATCGAGCACCTAAATCTCAAGTCGCGGACGTATCAGCTCATCAAGCAGTACGCCGATGCGATCCTGATCGGCGACCAGGACAAGGGCCGGACTGAAAACGAGCTAACACGGCAAATCCTCGATCACATCGCGAATATCCGTCAGACGATCGGTGATGAGATTGCACTCGTCGGCGCGGAGGAGATCGAAGAGCTCGCGACGCTCGCCGAGATTGAAGGGATGATCACGCGTTTCATCTCAAAGCTCGGATCGGTCGCGTCGGAAACGGAAGCGCTCTCGCCGGGCGAGCGCTGGCAGAAGCTTTCCGACATCCTCAACAAAGACATCGAACAGCGCTTCCGATCGACGATCACTAAGGCGCTCGAAGGAGAGCAACAGGAGGTGATCGAGGCCCGCGAGGAGGCCGCAAAGCAGATCAAGGCGACGATTAAGATCGCATCGAGTTTCGCACTGTTCGCATTCTTCGCGACGGCTGCCTCGTTCTACTACTTCACGACCAACATGATCGTGCCGTTCCGTGCCGTCGCCCAGCGCGTCGAAGAATTCGGTGGCGGCGACTTCAGCAAGCGTATCGCGGTGCGCGGCCAGAACGAGATCGCGCACGTCGCGCGCGTCCTCAACGACATGGCCTCGCGCGTCGAGGAACGAACGCAAAAGCTGCACGATCAAAAGGTGGCCCTCGAGCGCGCAGTCGAACAGCGCACGCTTGAGTTAGAGCGGCTGCTCGAACAGGCCGAGGGTGCCGGCAAGAAGCGTCGCCAGATGCTTGCCGATGTCAGCCACGAGTTGCGGACACCTCTGACGATCATTCGGGGCGAAACGGACATCGCACTCCGCGGTGGCGACAAGACACCGGCGGAATATCGCGATGCACTGACCCGCGCCCGGGAGGCGGCGAGCCACACCAGCCAACTCGTCGACGATTTGCTGTTTATCTCGCGGCACGAGGGCGACGACGCAAAACTCAAGCTGCGCGAACTCGATCTTGTCCGCCTGCTCGAAGAAACCGTGGCGATCTTCGATCCCGAGATCGGTGTCAGCCACGACCTCGTGCAGGCCAACGTCGCAGTCGATCCCGTCCGCATCCGTCAAGCGGTCCTCGCGCTGCTCAGCAACGCGCAGCAGTACGGCGGTCGCGTGTCCGACGTGGTGCTCTGCCAGACCCTCGATGGGTACCAGATCGCCATTTCCGACGACGGCCCGGGCATGACCGAGGACGATAAGTCGAAGGCCTTCGAACGCTTCTTCCGCGGCTCCAATGCGGCCGCCCGCTATGGCCACGGCAGCGGCCTTGGACTGCCAATCGTTCGCGCAATCGCGGAAGCTCATGGCGGCGCCGCTGACCTGCATGATCGCGCCGAAGGCGGCACGACGGCACTCATCCGTCTGCCGCGCCGGCCTCACTTGAAAGCTGTGTCATGAATATTCTGCTCATTGAAGACGAAGAACGCCTCGCCGATTTTGTCCGGCGCGGGCTGAAAGGCGAAGGCTGGAACGTCGAGCACGTGCCCGACGGCGAGACCGGTCTCGAGCGCCTCCGACAGCACGAGTACGAGGTCGTGATCCTCGATCTCATGTTGCCGGGCATCTCCGGCCAGGATGTCTGCCGCCGCATGCGCGCGCGCGACATCAGGACACCTGTTCTGATGCTCTCTGCGCTCGACCGGATGGACGAACGCGTCGCTGGCTTGCGCATTGGCGCCGACGACTATCTCGCAAAGCCATTCGATTTCGAGGAACTGCTCGCGCGGCTGCACGCGCTTTGGCGGCGGCATGCACTTTATAACGACGATCACAGCGTGCATCAGCGGCTCGATCCGTGCGGGTTGCACTACGACACCGATGCGATGAAGCTCACGATCGACGGCGAGGACGTGAAGCTATCGGTGAAGGAGCGCGATCTGCTCGTCCTCTTCCTGACAAACGAGAACAAGGTGCTAAGCCGTGAACGCATCCTGAATGTCGTCTGGGGCAGTCAGGAAGATCCGCTGACCAACGTCGTCGACGTCTATGTGGGCCGCGTGCGGCGGAAGCTCGGCGCCTACGGGCGGTGGCTGACGACCATTCGCGGTGTCGGGTATCGCTACGAACGCGCCGACTGACCCCGCCGACGCCGACTGAGCTCGCCGCTAGCGGCTGACGAGTTGCAACAGCTTTTGCCGCTGTGTTTCGACCGGCTCCTCGAATGTAAAGGTGCCAGCCAAGCGGCCGCGGCCGTCCATCATGTAGACCGTCGAGGTGTGGTCGATCGTGTAACCGCTGTCCGTCGGCACCTTCGCGAAGAACGCCTTGAACTTGCGTGCGACCGCCGTCACGTCAGCCAGCGGTCCGGTCAGCCCGACGATGCGGCTATCGAAGCTCGACAGATACGCTTGCAGCACTTCGGGTGTATCGCGCTCGGGATCGACGGAGATGAACGCCGCGCCGATCTGACCGCCGGCATCGTCAATCGACTTCAGGTGGTTGGTCATCTCAAGCAGCGTCGTCGGGCACACGTCAGGGCACTGCGTGAAACCGAAGAACACGAGATAGGGCCTGCCCTTCAGCGCGTCACTCGAGAAGCGCTGCCCCGTATGCGACGTCAATGTGAAATCGCCGCCCACAGTGCGGGCCTGCGAGCGGATGCCTTCGCCGCCGGTCCCGAGCACCGACGTGTAGACAAGCGCTCCCAGAATGACGGCGAACAGCACGCCGCCGACGAGTACGATCCGAAGTCCTGACATCGCGTCCCCCTGTTCAGATGTCGCCGTGCCGGACCTGGCATGGCTGGCCTCCCTCAGTCTTGCCCGTGTTGCCTCGCCTAGTTGGTGACGGGCGATCGCGTCCCAAGCGGCATGACCTTGAACGTCACGGTCTTCTCGCCCGCGCGCTTGAACTTCAGCGTCACATCGAATGTCTCACCGGCGCTCACCTGCGAGACCAACCCCATGAACATCAGGTGCTCGCCGCCTGGCTTGAGCGTTGCGGTCTCGCCGGGCTTCACCACCAGACCGTCTGGCAGCTCGCGCATGCGCATGATCCCGCCGTCCATCGTCATGGTGTGGACCTCCATTCGTTTGGAGATCGACGTGGTCCCGCCCACAAGACGCGCCGGCTCTGTCCCCGTGTTGGTGATCGTCAGGTAACCCGCGCCGACCTTGGCCCCGTTCGGCGGCTGCGGCGTCCAAGCGCTCTCGATTTTGAGCGTTTCGGCTTTGGCGTGCTCGCCGGCGGTTGCGGGCATTGGCGTCGGCGACAGCACGGCGGTGACCAGAGCGGCAACCGCGAGTGGGACGGGTTTCAGCATTTCAATCTCACCGTGTTTGCGCGCGGGAGGGCGCGGTCTCGGCCGGGCCGTCCCGCTCTGCGTATTGAAGAATGAGGCATGTGATCAGCGCCCAACCCACGACGCTGAGGATCATCGCAAGCAAGGCCGCCAGTGAGTGGACGGCACCGAAGACAACGACGACGGCAAGCCCGAGCCAGGCGATCGGTCTGGCAACGCGCAGCGTCACCTGCATCGCTGACTGTTTCGGTCCCGGTCTCTCGCGTGAAACGAGACCGTTACCGGACCGCACGCGACAGCGCACGAGACCCGGGTTGGCAAGAAGCCAGACGTGGCTCGCGACAAGCGCGACTGTAAAGATCAGTTCGGCCGCATTCTCGATCGGCAGGCGGCTCGGCTCGATCCGATAGATCATCGGGCCATCACCGGGCGCGCAAATAAGCTCCATCCAATAGGTCATCCGCGCGGCGAGAGCGCAGACCACAACCGATAGGGCTGCGAGATGAAGGAGCTCGACCTGCGCGAGCAAACCTCGCGTCCAAGTAGATAAGGTCGCATCAGCGGGATGATCGACAGCCGAGAGCAGCGAATGGGAGAGCGCTGCGATCAGGCCAAGCAGAGCTGCTGCGACGGTGAGGTTAACGGTGATGTCTGCAAAGAAGGTGTCCGTGATCAGCATGGGCGCAACCGCCGCTGAACCGACCGGATGAATGCAAAGACCCGTGTACGCATCGCGCTGCCCCCACAGCTCGGAACCCGGGAAACATCTGCGCGAAACGGGTCATTTCTATGACATTCTATTATCTCTTTTCTATTTTTTACCCTCTCTGAAAATCAATCTAATGCATTTATCCGGACTAATGACTTAGGTTTTGAGCGAGGCATCGGAAGACAACCGGCCGATCAGCCCTTAGCTCCCGCGATACGTCGCGTAACCAAACGGCGAGATCAGCAGCGGCACGTGATAGTGCGCGTCGGCATCGGCCACGCGAAAGCGGATCGGGACGTCCTCGAGGAACGGCGTCGCATCGGTGCCGACACCGCCTGCCGCGTCCTGATAGGCCGCCACATCGAAGACCAGTTCATAAATGGCGACTTCTAGCGCGCCCTTGGCGATGACCGGTGCATCCGTCCGGCCATCGTCGTTTGTCGTGACCGTTGAAAGCAGCGTTCGGGCGTCGCCCTCAAGCCGATAGAGCCGGATCGTTATGCCGCGCCCGGGTCTTCCACGCGCCGTGTCGAGGACATGTGTTGTCAGGTAACCGCCGGGTCCGGCCATGCGTGATCCTCCGCGTGTGATCGCCCCTTAGCCCACCAAGAATGACACGCGCACCGGAACGCGGCTACTCTCGCCACTGCGGCGGCCATTGCCGCTGATCCCGCCCCTCGCGAGCTGCCACCATGTCCGATGCCCGTCCCCTCGCCGACCGCTATCCGCGTGACCTGATCGGCTACGGTGCGGCGCCGCCCGATCCCAAATGGCCCAACGGCGCGAAGATCGCAGTCCAGATCGTGCTGAACTTCGAGGAAGGCGGCGAGAACAACATCCTGCATGGTGATCCGGCGTCTGAAGCGTTCCTTTCGGAGATCGTCGGCGCTGCGGCCTGGCCCGGTCAGCGCCACTGGAACATGGAGAAGATTTACGAATACGGCGCCCGGGCAGGCTTCTGGAGGCTGCATCGGCTGTTTCGCGAGCGCGGCATTCCGATCACCGTCTTCGGCGTCGCAACAGCCCTTGCGCGCGCGCCGGAGCAGGTCGCAGCGATGCAGGAAGCCAGATGGGAAATCGCAAGCCATGGTCTCAAGTGGATCGAGCACAAGGACATGTCCGCCGACGAGGAGCGCCGCCAGATCGAAGCTGCGATCGACCTGCACGCGCAGGTGACCGGTGCAAAGCCCACGGGCTGGTACACCGGGCGCTGCTCGATGCAGACCGTTGACCTGATCGCAGAGATCGGCGGCTTCGCATACTCAGCCGACAGCTACGCCGACGATCTGCCGTACTGGCATGACAGCCCCCACGCGCCACTCCTGATCGTGCCGTACACGCTCGACGCCAACGACATGCGGTTTGCGACACCGCAGGGCTTCAACTCAGGCACGCAATTCGAGGACTATCTTCGCGACAGCTTCGACGTGCTTTACGCGGAAGGCGACAACGGTTCGCCGAAGATGATGTCGATCGGTCTGCATTGCCGACTGGCGGGCCGGCCCGGGCGGATCGCAGCCCTTATGCGGTTTCTCGACTACGCGGCATCGAAGCCGGATGTCTGGTTTACAACGCGTCAGGCGATCGCCGAGCATTGGCACGCAGCCCATCCGCCACCGACGCGAGAGACGATCGCGGTTCGCCCAAGCCGGCAGAGCCGCGAGCGGTTTGTCGAGATGTTCGGCAGCGTGTTCGAGCATTCGCCGTGGGTCGCCGAGCGCGCCTTCGATCTCGAACTCGGCCCTGCTCATGACACCGCGGTTGGCGTCTGGAACGCGCTCTGCCGTGCGTTCCGGATGGCGACACCTGATGAGCGCCTCGGCGTGTTGCGCGCCCATCCGGATCTCGCAGGAAAACTCGCGGCCGCCAAACGCCTGACGGATGACTCGACGGCCGAGCAGGCCTCGGCCGGGCTCGATGCGCTGACCGACGACGAGCGCCGTCGCTTTGAGGATCTGAATGCGAGCTACACCAAAGCGTTCGGCTTTCCGTTTATCATCGCCGTCCGCGACCACTCGAAAGAAGGTATTCTTGGGGCGTTCGTGCAGCGGCTCGACAACACGGCAGACCAGGAGTTTGACGCAGCGTGTCGGCAAGTGGAGCGCATTGCCTATCACCGTTTGCAGGCTCTGTTACCGGGTACGGCGGGCCAACGGGGAGACATTGCGCCATGACGGAACGGACATATGCTTTCCCGCCCGGCGGACTACCGCCCCAGAGCCAGCTTCTCACAGGCCGTGCTGTCTTCACGAATGCCTACGCGGTCATCCCGAAGGGCTGCCTTTCCGATATCGTCACGAGCCGTTTCCCGCACTGGGACAAGACACGCGGCTGGATTCTGGCGCGCCCGCTGTCGGGCTTTGCCGAGACGTTCTCGCAGATCGTCATGGAGATAGAGCCCGGCGGCGGCGCGACGATGCCGGAGACAGACCCGCTCGCCGAGGGCGCTTACTTCGTACTCGCCGGCACCCTGACGCTCGCGATCGCAAACCAGTCCAAGAGCGCGCTGACCGCTGGCGGCTTTGCCTATCTGCCGCCCGGGGCCGAGTACAAAGTGACCAACGCCGGCGAAACGACCGCTCGCGTTGTCTGGATCAGAAAACCGTACGAAGCGGTCGCCGGGCTGGGTGCGCCGTCGGCATTTGTTTCATCGGACGACGAGGCAGAGCCGCAGGCCATGCCGGACACAAACGGCGCGTGGGCAACGTCGCATTTCATGGACCCGGACGATCTCGCCCACGACATGCACGTGACCATCGTGACGCTGCAGCCGGGCGCCGTCATCCCGTTCGCTGAAACGCACGTGATGGAGCACGGGCTCTATGTCCTGCGGGGCAAGGGCGTATACTCTCTCAACACGGACTGGGTTGAAGTCGAGGCGGGCGACTTCATGTGGCTGCGCGCCTTCTGCCCGCAGGCCTGTTACGCCGGCGGCCCGGAGCCGTTCCGGTACCTGCTCTACAAGGACGTCAATCGGCTGCCGCGCCTGGCCCCACCCGTCTCACCACTCGGGGCTCGACAGGCATGAGCGCGACCACACTCAAGGTTGCGCCTTTGACGCCCGAGGCCTTCGC
>JBCBXS010000081.1:0-9292 GCA_039816475.1 Pseudomonadota bacterium
GAACGCGGCAGTGTGCTGAGCGTGATTTGACGAACGACCGCCGAGCGCGATGCGCGGGCGACCACATAATAACGAGACCGGAGGACACCCATGTCGGAGACAGGGATTGGCGCAGCGGTAAAGCGTCGTGAAGACTTTCGCTTCCTGAAGGGCGTCGGCAAATACACGGACGACATCAACCAGCCGAATCAGACGTACTGCTACTTCCTTCGCTCTCCGCTCGCGCACGCGACGATCAATAGCATCGATACGTCAGCTGCTGAGCGCTCGTCTGGTGTTGTCGGGGTCTTCACGGGCAAGGACTTCGAAGAGGTTGGAGGCATTCCGTGCGGCTGGCTCGTCACCGGCAAGGACGAGAAGCCGATGGTCGAGCCGAAACACCCGATCCTCGCCTATGGCAAAGTGCGTCATGTCGGCGACCCGGTTGTTGCCATCGTCGCTGACACGCTTCAGCAGGCAAAAGACGCAGCCGACAAGATCATCATCGACTACGCCGAACTGCCGGCCGTTGTTGATATGAAAAAGGCGCTCGAAGGCGGCAGCACCGTCCACGAGGAAGCCGCCGACAACATGTGCTTCGAT
Source organism: Pseudomonadota bacterium (assembly GCA_039816475.1). GTDB lineage: Bacteria > Pseudomonadota > Alphaproteobacteria > Rhizobiales > Hyphomicrobiaceae > JBCBWG01. The sequence continues at coordinate 583 of JBCBXS010000081.1, forward strand.
TGGGAACTCGGCGACAAGGCGGCCGTCGACGAAGCTTTCGCCAAGGCGCACCACGTCACGAAGCTTGACCTCGTCAACAACCGCCTCGTGCCGAACGCGATGGAGCCGCGCGCAGCCATCGGCGTCTTCGATATGGCGACCGAAGACTACACGCTCATCACGACGAGCCAGAACCCGCACGTGATCCGCCTCCTCATGGGCGCCTTCGTGCTCGGTATTCCGGAGCACAAGCTCCGCGTCTGGGCCCCGGATGTGGGCGGCGGCTTCGGCTCGAAAATCTACCACTACGCGGAAGAAGCGTTCGTCACCTGGGCCGCCAAACAGATCGGCCGTCCAATCAAGTGGGTCGCCGAGCGCTCGGAGAGCTTCGTAACCGACGCGCACGGCCGCGACCACGTCAGCCACGTCGAAATGGCATTCGATGAGAACGGCAAGGCGCTGGCGCTCAAGACGGACACGCTCGCGAACATGGGTGCGTATCTTTCGACTTTCGCGCCCTGCATCCCGACGTGGCTGCACGGCACGCTGCTCGCGGGCCAGTACACAACGCCTGCCATCCACTGCAACGTGAAGGCGATCTTCACAAACACGACGCCGGTGGACGCTTATCGCGGCGCAGGACGCCCCGAAGCGACGTATCTGCTCGAGCGGATCATGTCGAAGGCGGCAGCAGAGATGGGTCTCGGCCAGGAAGAGATCCGCCGCCGTAACTTCATCAAGCCCGACCAGTTCCCGTACCAGACACCAGTTGCAGTCGTGTACGACACGGGCGACTACGACGCATCGATGAACAAGGCCATCGAGATCGCCGATTACGCGGGTTACGGCGCGCGCAAGGCGAAGTCCGAAGCCGAAGGCAAACTCCGCGGCGTTGGTTTTGCGAGCTACATCGAAGCCTGCGGCATCGCACCCTCGAGCCTTGTCGGTTCGCTCGGCGCCCGCGCCGGTCTCTATGAAGCCGCCACCGTCCGCGTAAACCCGACGGGCTCCGTGTCGGTCATGACCGGCTCACACAGTCACGGCCAGGGTCACGCAACGACGTTTGCGCAGGTTGTCGCCGAGAAGCTCGGCATCCCCATGGATCAGGTCGAAATCGTCCACGGTGACACCGACAAGGTCCCGTTCGGAATGGGCACTTACGGCTCGCGGTCGCTGGCTGTTGGCGGATCGGCCCTGGTGAACGCGCTGAACAAGGTGATCGAGAAGGGCAAGACGATTGCAGCCCACCTGCTCGAAGCGTCTGAAGGCGACATCGAATTCGTTGACGGGACCTACAAAGTCAAAGGCACCGACAAGGAAAAAACGTTCGGTGAGATCGCGCTGACGGCCTACGTGCCGCATCAGTACCCGATCGAGCAGATCGAACCGGGCCTCGAAGAGACCGCGTTCTACGATCCGAAGAACTTCACGTATCCGGCCGGCACCTACATCTGCGAGGTCGAGATCGACCCGGCAACCGGTCAGACGCGGATCGACAAGTTCGTCGCCGCCGACGACTTCGGCAACGTGGTCAACCCGATGATCGTCGAAGGCCAGGTCCACGGCGGTCTCGTCCAGGGCATCGGGCAGGCCATGCTCGAGTTCGCGGCCTACGACGAGAACGGTCAGCTCCAGACCGGATCATTCATGGACTACACGATGCCGCGCGCAGACGACGTGCCCTCCTTCGAGGTGACCACGACAGTGACGCCCTGCACGCACAATCCGTTGGGTGTGAAGGGCTGCGGTGAAGCCGGTGCCATCGGCGCGCCGCCAGCCGTCATCAACGCGATCTGCGATGCGCTTTCGGCCTACGGTGTTGACCACATCGACATGCCGGCAACGCCTGAGAAGATCTGGCGCGCCATCAACGAAAACGCCAAGCCGATGGCAGCCGAGTAAGCGGGCCGAGGAGACAGAGACGATGTACGGTTTCGACTACGCAAAGCCCGGTTCACTCGCGGACGTTGGCGCGCTCATCAACGATGATGCGGTGTTCCTCGCCGGGGGCCAGACCCTGATCCCGACGCTGAAACAGCGCCTCGCACGACCGGGCACCGTGCTTGACCTGTCGGGCGTCAGCGAATTGCGCGGCATCCATAAGCAGGACGGCGCGCTTGGCATCGGTGCGATGACCACCCACGACGAGGTCGCCAACTCAGCCGACGTGCAGTCGGCTGTCCCGGCGCTCGCGAAGCTTGCCGGTGGCATTGGCGATCCGCAGGTTCGCAACCGCGGGACGATCGGCGGCTCCGTCGCCAACAACGATCCCGCAGCCGATTACCCGGCCGCAATGCTCGCGCTCGGTGCGATCATCATGACGAACAAGCGGCAGCTTACCGCCGACGAGTTCTTCACGGGCATGTTCTCGACGGCGCTTGAGCCGGGCGAACTGATCACGTCTATCGGGATCCCGGTCCCGGACCACGCCGCCTATGCGAAGTTCGAACAACGCGCATCGCGTTACGCCCTCGTTGGCGTGTTCGTCGCCAAGACAGGCGGAAACGTTCGCGTCGCGGTGACGGGCGCCGGATCGGACGGTGTGTTCCGGGCAACCGAGATCGAGCAGGCGCTTGCGGCAGACTTCTCGCCTGCAGCGGCCAAAGGCGCAAAGCTCAACGCCGATGGCATGATGGGCGACCTGCACGGCTCAGCCGAATACCGCGCTGCCATGGTGCCGGTGATGGCCTCTCGCGCCGTCGAAGCCGCGTTGGGATAACACAGCGCCCGGCACGCCACAGCCAAGCAAGACGGAAGGCCGCCGCAATGGCGGCCTTTTTCGTTGGCGCCCGCTAGCGGCGACCCAGCGCCTGCCCAAGTGCTGCGAGGCTCGCGAGGTTGTGGCAAGGGCGGTGCTCGTCGACGTGCTGGTCGAGAGCAGCAGCGCCCGCTGCGATCGGCTCGTAACCGTCAAAGCGCTGCAGCGGATTGAGCCAGATGATCCGCCGCGCATTAGCTGACAGCCGCCGGGCCGCATCGGCGATGCCCTCGCCGCCTTCACGGTCGAGCCCGTCGGTGATCAGCAGGACGGTCGCATTCTGGCCAAGCACGCGGCGGGCCCACGTCCGGTTGAACTCTTCGAGCGCCGTTCCAATCCGCGTGCCGCCGGACCAGTCGGTGACTTCGCGCCCGACCTCCGAAATCGCAACATCAGGGTCGCGACCGCGCAGAAGCTTCGTGATGTTGGTCAGGCGAACCGCGAACAGGAACACTGACACCCGGTCCCTGTCGTTGGTCAGCGCATGGATGAAATGCAGCAAGATCCGCGCGTAGGTATCCATGCTGCCTGAGATGTCGGCGAGGATGACCAACGGCGGGCGCTTGTACCGCGGCTGACGCCACTTCGGCCGTAGCGCATCCGGACCGCGCGCGCCGGCCTCGCGGATCATCTGTCTTAGATCAAGACGGCCGTTGCCGGACGGAGCAAACCGGCGTGTGCGCAGCCGGTCGAACGGCAGGATGAGACCGGAGATGGTTCGGCGCGCCCGGACAAGCTCGTCCGCACTCATCTCCTCGAAGTCTTTTTGATTGAACGCGTCGGTCGCAGAGAACGTCCCCTGGGCGTCGATCTCGACCATGTCCTCCTGCTTCGGTGCCTCCGGTGTCCGGGGGCGAAAAAGGCTTTCCGAAAGCCGTCGCGAGAGCGCCTTGTCTTCGGCCTCGACGGACGCACGCATGCTGGGGACGACCAGCGAAAGCATCTGCTCGAGGTAGCCGGGGTCCTTCCAGAACATCACGAAGGCCTGGTTGAAGATCTCGCGGTCCGCGCGCTTTTGCACGAACGCGGCGTGTAGGGCCCAGTACAGGCGGCGCGGATCTTCGAGACCGACAGTCAGCACCGCTTCAATCGCGAGGCGCGTCCGGTCAGGCCCGACGCGAAGTCCCGATGCGCGCAGGACGCGTCCGAAGTGGACGATGTTCTCGGCGATGACGCCGCCGTCAGCTGCGCCAATTGCGATGTTGGCTTTCGGCAAATCTCCAGTGGTGCTTCTGGGGTTGTCTGCGCCCAGCCGCGGCGGCTCAGCCATCCCGCCGGCCGTCGGCGTATGGAAAGACAACGCGAGCAGAGACGTCGCCTTTGCGAATCAGAGCCAGCAAGGTCACGCGCCCTCGCGAATGTCGTGCGACGCCTGCTGCGCGTCCGACTTCAGGTTCTGCAGCACGCGGGCGGCTTCGGAGCCCTGCAACTTGGAGATGTCATCCTGATACTTGAGCAACGTGCCGAGCGTTGAATCGACGGCTTCAGGATTAAGCGTCACGGCGTTTAACGCGGTCAGCGCCTGCGCCCAGTTGATCGTCTCGGCAATCCCGGGGTTCTTGTAGAGATCCATCTCACGGATTTGCTGGACGAAGGCGACGATCTGGCGGGACAGCGCGTCGTTCGCCTCGGGGACGCTTGCCGAAAGGATCCTCAGTTCGCGCTCGGCGCTCGGGTACTCGACCCAGAGATAAAAGCAGCGGCGCCGAACCGCATCGTGGACTTCGCGTGTACGGTTCGAGGTCAGGATTGTGATCGGCGGCGTCTCGGTTCTGATTGTGCCGAGCTCAGGGATCGTCAGCTCATAATCGGCGAGCAACTCGAGCAGGAACGCTTCGAACGGCTCGTCGGCACGGTCCAACTCATCAATTAGCAGGATCGGCGGCGTGCCGTCGGCTGCAAGTCTCAACGCGCGGAGCAGAGGGCGCGGGAGCAGATAGTCATCGGTAAAGACACTGGCTTCGAGAGCCTTGGTGTCTTCAGCGGCGCCCGCTGCTTCCGCCGCGCGCATATGCAAGAGCTGGCGCGTGTAGTTCCAGTCGTAGGCAGCGGCTGCGAGATCGAGGCCCTCGTAGCACTGCAGACGAACGAGTTCGCGGCCAAGACCCTTGGCGAGCGCCCTTGCGATTTCGGTTTTGCCGACGCCGGCTTCGCCTTCAAGCAACAGGGGACGGCCGAGCTTCAGCGAAAGATAAACGCTCGTCGCAATCGCCTCGTCGGCGACGTACCCGGCGTCGCCAAGAAGCGTGCGGGTCGCGTCAACGCTGTCAGGTAAGGTGGTCACGACGGCAGCCGGCCTCTGTGCTTTGCAACTTCTCAGCGCACCCTAAAGCGGACGACCGACGCCTGCAAAGCTCCGCGCGATCAGGTTGCGTCCAGCCAGTAGACGTCCTGGTCGTCGAAGAAGTCCTTGAGCGCCGTCAGCCGGTTTTCGCTCAACCGGATGACGCGGATGTTCACGTCTTCCTGGATCACGGCGAGCCGTTCGCCGGAGACACCCGCATCGCGGATTGCGCGCGCGATGGCCGCGGGTGCGCCCATGTCGATGTATTTCCCGGCCGCATCGACGGAGTATTCGCCCGCTCCGCCGTTGATCGTCCAGGTAAGCCGTCGGCGATCGTCTTCCATCGCGTGCTCTTCTGCCGTGGCGACATCGGAGAGGCGTGCGTATGCGAAGAGATCGCGCGCGATGTTGGCATAGACACCGACCGCGTAGCCGCCATCGCCCGGCAGCGTCAGCACATCATCCGTCGCGAAACGTTTGCTATCGCCGTTGACCAACAAAAGGATGTCGCCGGGCGGTGCTCGGTCCGAAATCCGATTGTTGAAGACCTTGTGAAACCACTGCATCGACCGCCAGACTTCGGCGGCGAGATCTTCGGCAGCCGTCGTGCCCGGTTTGACAACGCGATCATCGTCGACCCGATCACGAACGTCGATACCGAAGCCCGCGAGGCGGACGAGCTTCTCGTCGAAGTCCGCCTGGAAGCCCTCCGGCATCGGGTCTGGCCTGAAGTCTTCACCGAGGGGGCGTCTCGCGCCAGAAGTGTTCGATGAGGTGGTCGCGGGTGACTGAGACCCGGCTGGCGCAGGCGCGGCGCCGGTTGCATACGGAGCCGGTGCGCGCAGGAGATAGACGGCATACCCGATCGCGAGCACCGCGCCGAGGCCGAACAGAATGAGCGGGAACACGCGATCGCCCGCGCTCCTTGCTGCCTGCCCGTCCGCATCAAGCTGTGGCGCCATCATCAAATCGAACGCCATGTAGGCGAGATAGATGCCGAGGCCGAACCAGATCGCCGAACGCAGGTACGTCATTGCAGTTCCTCAAGTTGCGCACGCGCGCCGCAGTCGCGAAAGCTGGTGTAGTATCGCGCAAGGGCTGGGCGAAAGCACGAATGCGGATTGAATGGGTCCGAGGCCACTGAAGGCACGCGCCGAACGACGCGCGGTGCATTCTCAACGCAGCAGAACCAGACAAGGACGACGATCATGATCGAAAGCCAACGATCTCACTTCGATCTTCCCGACGATGTCAGCTTTCTGTCGGCTGCTTCCTACAGTCCGTTGCCGAAGGCGGTCCAGGACGCCGGGCGCGACGGGGTCGGCCGGAAGGCGCAGCCCTGGCTGTACGGCCGCCCATTTCGTGACCAGCAGAACGAGCGCGCACGCGCCGCGGCCGCGCGTCTTCTCAATGCCGCGCCCGACGATGTCGCACTCATCCCGTCGGTCAGTTACGGGTTCGCGACGGCTGCGAAGCTCCTGCCGATCCCGCAGGGCGCAACGATTCTTGTGCTCGAAGACGACCACGCCTCGCCGGTTCTCGAATGGCAAACGCGGGCCGCCGAAGGTGCTTTCCGCGTCGCTCAGGTCTCGCGGCCGTCGGATGGCGACTGGACGGCTGCCGTACTCGACGCCGTTGCCGACAAGCGCAATCGCCCGCTCGCACTGGCATCGATCTCGTCCGTACATTGGGCCGATGGTGCCGTGCTTGATCTCGCCCAGATCGCGTCCGCGCTGCGTGCGGCCGGCGCTCATCTCGCGGTCGATGCGACGCAAGCAGCCGGCGTCATTCCGCTGGACGTCAGCGAAGTGGACCCGGACTTTGTAGTGTTCCCAACCTACAAGTGGCTGCTCGGGCCCTACGGACGCGCCTTCCTCTATATCGCACCGCGACATCAGGCCGGCATGCCGCTTGAGCAGACCGCTTCGGGTCGTCGGCGGATCACTTCTGACGCGACGATCTACCTTCAGGACACCGATCACGTCGCCGACGCACGCCGCTTCGATATGGGCCAGCGCGATTACTTCGTGACGATGGAGATGGCGTCTGTTGGCATCGAGTACGTCTCGCACCTTGGGGCGTCCGAAATCGCAGCCTACACGAAGCGGCTGACCGACCAGGCCGCAGAAGCTTTGCCGGAACGGTTGATCCCGAAGACGGCATCGCGGGCACCGCATATCCTGAGCCTTCAAGTCGAGCCCGACCGAGCCAAGGACATCGAGACAACGCTCGCCAGCGATCAGATCTTCGTCTCGGCGCGCCTCGGCCGGCTCAGGCTGTCGCCGCACGTCTACAACGAGCCACGTGACATCGAGCGGTTCGTCTCGAAGCTTCGCCCGCTTCTGAACTAGCTGGCGATCAGGTCTTTCAACGGGGCGGCATCGCGGCTCTCAGGGAAGATGTTGTTGCGGAGCGCGCCGCCTGGAATACCGAGGTGGTCCTGAAGGATGCCTTTGCAAATCGTGCGCAGGTCCATCGTCGGTTTGAGATCGCGGTCCTCGAATAGCGCTGCACGGTTGAGCCCTGGCCAATCGGTGATGACGCGACCGCCGCGGACAGCGCCACCCGTCATCAAGGCCATCGTCGCCGTTCCGTGGTCGGTGCCGCGCGTGCCGTTGGTCTCGGCGGTGCGGCCGAACTCGGTGACGAACAGGACAACCGTGTCGGACCACGCCTCGCCCATGCCGTCGTGCAGCGCCTTCACCGCGGCGTCGAGACCGCCGAGCTTGTTGGCGAGCTGGCCGTCGAGCACGCCTTCGTTGAAGTGCGTGTCCCAGCCGGAGTAACTGAGCACGCCGATACGCGGACCGTCCGGCGCGGTGAGAAAGCGCGCGGCACGGGCAGCGGTATCGATGAAGCCACGGTAGCGCTGCGGCTTTTGCCGCGCGGTGTTCGGCTTGGCCGACGACGCGCGGCCCATCCCGCTGGGGGCTGTCCCGCCGGCCATCATGCCCTCGCCCATCATCATGCCGCCCTCCGCAGACGCAGACATGGCCCCCGCCGGTCCGGCGAGTTCGTCCAGCGCAATGCCATCGGCGAACGCCTTACCGAGGGCCGGATCGGTCTGGGCGTAGAGATCCTGAAGGCGCTCGATCGTCGAGGCGTTAAGTTCGGCATTCTTGAAGCTCGGCGGCGTCCACGAGACGACATCAGCCGGGCCGCGCATCACGAGCGGCACGACCGCGCCGATCGAAAGCCCCTTCTGCGGCGCGACGCGACCGGCGTCCGGCAACTTCGACAACGCGCGATTGAGCCAGCCGTCCTTGACGCCGCCCACGCTGTCGAGGCCGCTCTCCAGTACATCTTGCCCGTCGAAGTGCGAGCGTCCGCGATAAGGCGATGCGACCGCATGCAGGATCGTCGCCTCGCGCTTTTCGTAGAGCGACTTCAGGAAGGTCATGCGCGGATGCAGGGCGAAAAGCCCGTCAAGCGGAAAGCCCGCGCCATCGCCCGACTTCGGCAGAGCAAGCTCGCGGCGCAGCGGCGCATAGTCGGGATCGCCGACTGGGACCGCCATGCTGATCCCGTCGAGGCCGCCTCGCAGGACGACGAGCAGGAACCGTGGGTCTCGCGTCCCGGCAATCGCGGCCTTCGGCATGAACGGCCAGAACGTGAGCGCGGCACCGCCGCCGGCAAGTGCCAGCAACGATCGGCGGCTGAGCGCGCGGTCTTCAAAGCACGAGATCGGA
>JBCBXS010000082.1:0-9312 GCA_039816475.1 Pseudomonadota bacterium
CAACTGAAATCGAGCGGGTTGATGTCGCAATCGGCGGCGCCGGGCTCTCGGGCAACCTGCAGGCGCTCGCGCTTGCCCGCTGTCTCGGCGAGGACGTAACCGTTGCAGTCGTCGACCCCTCGCCGAAGTTCGGTGGCGTTCCGGGCGATCCAAGGGCGTCGACGATCTCGGAGAGTTCGCGGCAACTGCTGATGACGCTAGGGCTTTGGGATGATCTGGAGGAAGACGCCCAGCCGATCTCAGAGATCCGATTGACCGATAGCGATCTCGAAGATGCGGTTCGGCCGACGGCGCTTGCCTACGCGAACACCGTGCCGGAAGCGTTCAGCGATGAGCCGGTCGCAGCCTCGCATATCGTCGCCAACACTCGGCTTGCCGCCGTGATCCAGTCAGCTTTGGTTTCGGAGCCGGGCGTTCGCCGGATCGTCGCCAAGATCGATGACTTTCAGGCAACGCCCGGCGCGATCGAACTCACCTGCGGCCGCACGGCTTTCACGGCCGGGCTGCTGATCGCGTCGGACGGGCGCAACTCGGCGCTTCGCCGTCGCGCCGGGATCAAGGTGAACCGCGCCGATCATGGTCAGGCGGCAATCGTCGCCGTTGTCCGCCACTCAGAGCCGCATGGCGGCGTTGCCGTGCAGCACTTCCTGCCGTCGGGGCCGTTTGCGATCCTGCCGATGACCGGCAACCGGTCCTGCGTGACGTGGACGGAAAACGCGCGCGTCGCCAAGCGGCTGCTGGAAGGCGATCCGGCCAAGCTTCTCGCAGCGCTTGAGGCGCGGTTCGGGGGACAGCTCGGCAACCTTGAGCTTGAAGGCCAGCAGGGCGGCTTTCCGATCGTCACGCAGGTCGCGCGGAAGTTCGTTGCCGACCGGTTCGCACTCATCGGGGATGCCGCCCGCGCCGTGCATCCGATCGCCGGGCAGGGTCTGAACCTCGCCATTCGCGACATCGCGGCTATGACCGAGTGCATCACAGATGGTTTGCGCGTCGGCCTCGACGTCGCTGATCCGGCAACGCTCGAACGCTATGAGCGCTGGCGCCGCTTTGACAGCAACGTTTCCGCTGCGATGTTCGCAGGGCTCAATCGGATGTTCGCGGTGTCCAATCCGCTCGCACGTTCGGCGCGCGGGTTCGGTATGTCGCTGATCGATCGATTGCCGGGCGTGAAGCAACGCCTTGTCGCCGGAGCCGCCGGCCAGGTTGGCGATCTGCCAAAGCTTCTCCGCGGCGAGCTGGTGTAGGTCCCGAGGGCTCGGTTTCAGTCAGCCATTGAAGCGTCGTCGGCATCACCCTCGCGGGCGTCGGTGTAGGTGACTGCGATCTCGCACGTACCGGCTTCAAGGTCGATGCCGGTGACGAACGATCCGTCAAACGCCACGAACTCCGTCTCCCGGCTGTCCGCGCGGCGATACTCGATTAGATCGCCGGCGCCAAAGTTCTGGATCGCGATGATCTCACCAAGTGTCTTGCCGGATGTGTCGACGACGCGGAGGCCGATGAGGTCTGCGTGATAGACCTCGTCATCGTCGGGTTCGGGTAACAGCTCACGGGCAACGTAGAGTTCCGTGCCGCGGAGGGCTTCGGCCGCGTTGCGATCATCGACACCGGCGACGCGGGCGATCAATCCCTTCTTGGTCGCGCCGCGGATCGTGATGTCGAACTGCCGCGCGCCGTCCTCCGACGTCAGCGGCCCATAGCGCGTGATGTCTTCCGGCACATCGCAGAACGAGCGGACAATCACCTCCCCGCGCACGCCATGCACCGTCGAGACGACGCCAAGGAGCACGCGAGGGATTGCATTGGCCATCGCTTATCCTGCTGCGAATGAGCGCGTTTGGCGCGGGGCCGTGCTTACTCGGCCGCGGCTTCTGAGGCGTCGCCGCCCTCTGCGGCTTCGGCCTTCGCGGCAGCTTCGGCTTCAGCGGCTTCCTTCGCCTTCTCGGCGGCTTCAGCTTCGCGTTCCTGGCGCTTCTTGCCCGGCTGCGCTTTCTGCGGGTTGTTGCGCGCTTCGCGCTTCATGAGCCCTGCGGCGTCGAGGAAGCGTGCAACACGGTCGGTCGGCTGCGCGCCGACGCCGAGCCAGTACTGGCAGCGCTCTTCCTTGAGCTTCACGCGGTCCGGATGATCCTTTGCGACCATCGGATTGTACGTGCCGACACGCTCGATGTAGCGGCCGTCGCGCGGCGCCGTCGCTGGGGCGACGACGATGTAATAGTACGGGCGCTTTTTCGAGCCGCCGCGCGCGAGACGGATTTTCGTGACTGCCATTGAGGTACTCCTTGGGAATGCAGTGTTTGGATTGTGGCTGGATCAGTGAAGTTGGTGCGGCGCCGGATGCCGCCAGAGGTCGACGGTTTTGCCGAGGATGGAAAAGCTGCTCTCACGTGTGCAGCCGAGGCGTTTTGCAACACCGACGGAGCCGGCGTTCTCGGGAGCGATGATGCTGACGAGTGGCGCAAACGCGCGCTTGGAATAAAGGTAACCACGGGCGGCGGTGGCGGCTTCGGTGGCAAAACCCTTGCCGCGCTCTTCAACGCGGAGCGCCCAACCGAGATCCGGCTCAGGAAAGTCGCCTGGAAACCACGGGCCGCAGAACCCGATGAAGCGTCCATCGTCTTTCGCTTCGAGTGCCCAGACGCCGAAGCCGCGCAGCGCCCAATGGCCGACTTCCATGCTGATGACGCGCCACGCCCGATAATAGCCCTCGGTGCCGCCAATCAATTCGCCGCCGGCCTCCTTCGTGAAGACTGGCGCGAGATGGTCGGCATCGGCGAGCGACCACGCCCGCAGGCGCAGGCGATCGGTCTCAAGCGTTGGAATGTCGACGGTGAGGCTCATGCAGCAGCACCTGCGGTGCCCACAGCGGACGTGGCGGCTCTGTGCCGCCAGAGCTCGCGCGGTTCGCCGTTGAGCGCGGTCTCGCTTTCCATGCGCGCACCAAGGCGTTTGGCGACCTGTCGTGACGCGTGATTGTCGGGATGGATCAGGCTCATTGGCGCAGTGATCCCGATCGCCTCGGCCGCCCAATCCTTCATCGCGCCGGCTGCCTCGGTCGCGAACCCCTGGCCCTCGGCGCCCGCAAAGAGCGACCAAAACAGCTCGGGCTCGCTTTGCGATGGCGGCTGCCAGAGACCGGTCATGCCGATCGCGGTGTCGTCGTCGCCCGTGCGCGTAATCGCAAGCCCACCGAACCCGAGAAGGTGCCAGTCGCCGGCCTGACCGGCCATCAGCTCGTAGGCACCGTCACGATCAGACTTCGCGCCGCCCCGATAGCGCGAGCGTTCCAGGTCCATCGCGAAGGCACTGAAGGTATCGAAGTCCGCGAGCCGCCAACCGCGAAGCGTCAGCCGCTCGGTCACGATGATCGGACATATGTCATCGGACGTCGCGCTCATTTGCGCTTCTTCTTCTTGCGGTTCTTCGTGGCGCTCGGTCCGCCGAGGCCCGGTAGCCCACCGCCGCCAAGGCCCGGCAGTCCGGCGCCACCGAGTCCGGGTAAGCCCTTCGGCATCGCGCCGCCGCCGAGGCCTGGAAGGCCGCCACCGGACTGCATCGCAGCTTTCGCCTGTTCGACCATCTCAGGTGTCGGCTCGCCGCCGGGCGGCATACCGCCGGCCATTCCACCAAGGCCGCCCATGCCACCCATCATGCGCGACATCAGGCCTTTGTTCTTGCCCATCTGCTTCATCATGTCGGCCATCTGCCGATGCATCTTGAGCAGCTTGTTGACCTCGGCGACGTGCACGCCGGAGCCTTTGGCGATGCGGCGGCGTCGCTTGCCGTCGATGATCTTCGGGGCGGCCCGCTCCTTCTTCGTCATCGATGAGATGATCGCGGTCTGTCGGCGAATGACTTTGTCGTCGATGCCGGCTGCTTCCATCTGGCCGCGCATCTTCGCGCCGCCACCGAGCATCCCCATCACTCCGCCCATACCGCCGAGCTTCTCCATCTGGCGGAGCTGATCGGACATGTCGTTGAGATCGAAGCCGCCCTTCTGCAGCTTCTCGGCCATCTTCTGCGCCTTCTCGGCGTCGATGGTCTCAGCTGCTTTCTCGACGAGGCTGACGATGTCGCCCATGCCGAGGATGCGGTTTGCAATGCGATCGGGATGGAACTCTTCGAGCGCGTCCCACTTCTCGCCGACACCGATCAGCTTGATCGGCTTGCCGGTCACAGCGCGCATCGAAAGAGCAGCACCGCCGCGGCCGTCGCCGTCGACGCGGGTAAGCACGATCCCGCTCAAGCTCAGACGCGCATCGAAAGCCTTGGCCGTATTAACCGCGTCCTGACCCGTGAGGCTGTCTGCGACAAGCAGCACTTCATGCGGGTTGGTTGCGCGCTCGACTTCCTGCGCTTCCGCCATCATCGCTTCGTCGACGGTTGTGCGGCCGGCGGTGTCGAGCATGACGACGTCGTAGCCGCCGAGCTTGGCCGCATCCATGGCGCGCTTTGCAATCTGGACCGGGGTCTGACCGGCGACGATCGGCAGCGTCGCGACGCCCGTTTGTTCGCCGAGCACCTTGAGCTGTTCCTGGGCACCGGCCGTCGGGTGTCGAGCGACGCCATCAGGACGCGCTTCTTGTCCCGATCTGTGAGGCGCTTTGCGATCTTTGCCGTGCTGGTCGTCTTACCCGACCCCTGCAGGCCGACCATCAGGATCGGTACCGGTGGCGTCGCTGCGAGATCGATTGTCTGGGCTTCCGATCCGAGCATCCGGATCAGTTCGTCATTGACGATCTTGATGACCATCTGGCCCGGCGTGATCGACTTCACGACCTCCTGGCCGACGGCTTTCTCTTTCACGGCGTCGGTAAATTCGCGGACGACCTCGAGCGCGACATCGGCCTCGAGCAACGCGCGGCGCACTTCGCGCATGGCCTCTGCGACGTCGCTATCGGTCAGCGCACCGCGCTTGGTGAGCTTGTCGAATATTCCGGAAAGTCGATCCGACAGCGTGTCGAACATCGCTTCTCACCTGACGCTTTGGTGCCGGAAGGGCGTGGCACCTGTGAACCCGTGATCTCCGCAAGCAGCGGACCTGCATCTGATATGCGAACGCCCAACACAAAAAGCACCCATGGGCGCAACGCGCTGATGGGTGTGGACGCCTGCCTGCTCCAACCCTGGAGCAAAAGACGAGGTCGCGGCTCGGTTAGCGAGACCGGGAATTTCGCAGGGTTATCGAGGGCCGCCGTCGCGAAGTCAATGCGCGGGTGTGAACTCGAATGCGCCTGACGAACGCCGCTGGTAGCAGTGTGGAGACCGAGCGCCGTCGCCGATCTGGCCGGGGTTCAGCCGCCGGCGGACGCTGGCGAAGCCGGTCTCGGCCAGCGCGATGTGCTGGGCGATGCGGGCATGTCCGGTCTCGACGTCTCGAAGTGCATCCGAAAGGGTGTTTCGGAGCGATAGGATCGTGGCCCACTGGCGCTCGCGGCCGGCCGGTTCAGCGCGGGTCGCAACCTGCATGGCGGGCTTGGCCGACGTGGTCGTCAGTCGCGCGCCAGAGACAACGCGCGCGATGCGGCGCTCTAGCTTCGCGAAACGGTCCGCCCAGCGCGCGCCAATTGCGGGCCAGTCAAAAAGCGGGCGGTCTTCGAGAAGGGTCGCAGCGATAGACATTGGCGCAGTTATCCGAGGCGTTTGCACTGGCGATGCAAAACATGCGCCGGTTCACTAAAGGTGAACGAATTTGCAGCGTACGGCTAGATACCAATAATTCGCTGAGACGGAGATTAAAACGCGGCGAGATAAACGCGCCGATTATTTGTACCGATAATGTCCCGTGATTTTTTCGGCAAATAGCCAGTTCTCAAGCTGCACGCCGAAGCCCCGGTTGTGAATGACCATTGGCCGGCCGCTCGCGGTCTTCTGCTTCGCGACGACGGCGATATGCGTCTTCGAGAACGTCCCGTCAGGCATGTAATAGGTGACGAGGTCGCCGGGCTTATAATTCTCCGGGTTCTTCGTCACCGGCAGTGACGTTCCGTGCCGGGCAAAAAACTTCCGCAAAACGTTCACGCGGCGATGATCGATATTGCGGTCGCCGCTTCCAACGCGAGCGCGATGGACTTTGACCTGCAGATCAATTCCCAGCTTGCGATAGGCGCGGACGACCACATCGGTACAGACGCCCGTGTACCAGGGCACGTCCCCGCCGGGGTATTTCAGCTTCACGTAGGCCGGATTGTAGACAACCGGCACCCAGCGCTGGGCTGACGCTGCATCGGCCAAACGCTCACCGAATGGCGCTGACTTCTTGGCACTGCTGCTGGCAGCGTTCGCCACGTGCGATGGAGCTGGCCATGCAACTGCGAGGCAGGCGAGCGCCAGCACCGTCACGATGCCGGTTGCGTGCGGGAGGATCGACGTGCGGGGCAAATTTGATCTCATGCCCGGCATATATGCGGCCAATCTTGCCGTCGCCAGGACCCCGGTGGTCTGCCGTCAGACAAAACCGTTCCGCCTTTGTGGGCGCCATTCGCGAAACAGCAGCCCTATTGCTGCCGCGATCCGGTTCCGGCCGTCTGGACGCGGCCTGAGGTCTCGCGCGTTCGGATCGTGTCGCGGAGCCCCGCCACGGGCACATCCTCTGCGTCGGTGTCGAAGGGGCGGAATCGGTAGTGCCCGGTCATCCGGTCCACGAACAAGGCGTCTTCGAGCTGCACGCCGTAGCCGCGGTTGTGGACGATATACGGCCGGCCGGTCGGCGCGATGAGATGCGAGACGATTGCAACGTGGGCCCGCGAGACGCGGCTGAACGGCCGGTAATAGGTGACGATATCGCCCGGCTTGTAGTTCTCCGGGAACGGGCTCACGGGCAGTTCGGCGCCATTTTTCGCGAAGTAGCGGCGCAGCGTGTTCGTTCGCCGGTGATCGATATTGCGGTCACCGCTGCCGACGCGGGAGAGGTGGGTTGCTTGCTGCAAGTCGAAGCCGAGCGATCGGTAAGCGCGGATGACGACGTCGGAGCACGAGCCAAGGCCGCTTGGCAGGTCGCCCATCGGATAGGGAAGCGACTGGTACTTCGCCGAGTAGACGACGATTTCGCGCGACTGGGCGAGTGCTGCGCGGGCGAGCGCAACCCCGAAAGCATCGCCACTGAGGCCAGGTCTCGGCGAGGTCAGCGACAGCGGGCGTCGATAGTCGACAAACGTTGCCGGCGCCGTGCATCGCCCGCGGCGTGAGATGGCGAGATCGCCGAACGAGGGCGTTTCGCTGAGACCGAGCCGCGGTGGCGCGAGCGCTGCGAACTGCGGCGCCGTCTGAAGCACCGCGCCGACCGCAGGCGGGTCCTGGATCGAAAGGCTCAGGTTGGCGCCAAGCCCGCGCGCCGGTTGCGGATCTGTCCCGACATCGAAGGCGACGCGCTGGAACGCTCGATCGTGATGGGTCGGCGTGGGTAGCCGGGTGCGAGCGACGACGAAAACCGGAGTTGTCTGATTTCGCCCCGCAAGCAGGTTCGGTAAGCGAACCGGCTGAGCCCTTGCGATGCTCTCTTTGCGAAGCGCAGCAACGCGGACGGGCGCCGGAATGCGGTCCAAGATCGGCTGATGGTCAGCCACCAATAGTTCGGCCTGAGCAAACGAAATCGCCCGGGCTGACAGCGCCTCTTCGGTGCCCGCAAATCGGACCTTTGGCGCTGCGGCTGCAAGCTTCAGCGCGTCGCCGTCGGACGAGCTGCGCACGGAGCGCAGTGTCACTGTCGGAGGCCGGCTCGCGTCGAGACCAGCCCCGGCGAGCTTCAGGCGAACAGCTCGGCGGCTAACCGGAGAGCCTTCCGCCGGGAGACGCGCAAGAGGCGGGCCGATCGTCTCCACGCGTGCAATCGCCGGTCGTCGTTTCGCCAATGCGAATGACTGCGTGATGCGAACGCCGACGGTGCGCTCAGCCGGCGGCGTTTTGAACCCAACGCGTGGGATCGCGCCCCATGGCTTCGCGGCCCGCATCTCGATGCGGGGTTGCTTTATCGCTTCGAGGGATGGCGTCCAGGCAAGGGCGATCGCATCAGTGCCGATCGACGGCAGCCCGGCTGCAAGCCCAAACGGCTTTTCAGGAACAACGACGTCGGTGGGCGGCTGAACCTCGCCTGCTGCGATCTCAATGTTGGAACTGTCGCCGCGCCAACCCTCGGTCGCCTTGCCGACGAGCAGCGCTGCGACGAGCACGATCACCGGCAGCGTGACCAGCGACGCAAGCCACGTGGTATCGCGCCAGTGCGTGTCCGTTGCATGGACCGGCACCGCGTTCGAGACCACGGACGCTGACTGCACTTTCGCGCCGGACAAACGCGCCTCCGCAACCCCGAACCAAGCTCAACCTAATGGCGCTGCGGGCTTATAGACCAATAGCGGCGAGAAGTTCAGCCTGGGTCACACCGGTCGCGCGCAATTGACCAAGTGTTGTGTCGCCCGCGCTCTTGGCGAGCTTCCGTCCGTCCTCGGCCCGGATAAGTCCGTGATGATGATAAGCCGGGCTCGGAAGCCCCAAAAGCGCCTGAAGTAGCCGGTGCAGGTCGGTCGCAGGCTCGAGATCAGCGCCGCGGGTGACGTGGGTCACGCTCTGGTAGGCATCATCGACGACGACGGCGAGGTGGTAACTTGCCGGAGTGTCCTTCCGGATCAGAACAGGATCGCCCCAGATCGACGGGTCTGCGTCCCGCCGGTCGTAGCGATCGCCGCCGTCCCAGGTCGTGATGCCGAGAGGTCCGTCGTCCGCCACCGCCGCGATTGCTTTTTCCATATCAAGCCGCCAGGCGATTTCGGGATCTTCGGCCGAGCAGACGCTCGAAAAGCGTCTGAGATCGCGTCGGCAAATCGGCGTGTAGCGCGGCGCCCCATCCGGGTCCTTCGGGACATCGGGGCCGAGGACGGCAGCGCGATCCGCCCGCGTTGCCGCGCACGGATAGATGAGACCCCGTTTGCGCAATGACGTTGCCGCATCCCGGTAGGCGCCGAACCGTGTCGACTGGAGCAGGACTGGCGCCGGCCAGGAGAGACCAAGCCAGGAAAGGTCATCAAAGATCGCATCGATGTTGTCGCGCCGCGATCTCGCGAGGTCGATGTCCTCAATGCGGAGCAGGACTATGCCGCCGAGCGCCTCAGCGAGCCGCGCGGTCGTGAGCGCTGAAAACGCGTGGCCAAGGTGCAGGCGGCCGTTCGGGCTCGGCGCAAAGCGCAGGACCGGAGCGGCCGTCGACGGTGCTTGCGGAGTGGACGTCACGGGCCGGGCGATTAGCATGGGGTGTCGGCCACGACCATTGGCCGTCAGGCGGCGCTGGGCCGTGGTTGCGAGGGTCGCGGCATTCACATG
>JBCBXS010000083.1:0-9308 GCA_039816475.1 Pseudomonadota bacterium
CGGATGTCGTGGACGCTGAGGCTCCAAAGCCCCATAGCGCGCGCGTTGCCGATAACCGAAACATCCAGCGGCCCCGGAAACATCTCCGGATAGAGCGTCAGGACGTGGGCGCGCCATGAGTTCGTCGGTGCGATCGCTGTGGCCTCAGATGCCCCGGCGGTTTCAGCCGTCACATCATTCCGCTCGCGACCGCTATCGCTCATGCGCCTTCGACGACCACGATATCTATGACGCCGGCGCCGATCCGCTTTGCGCGCGCCGCGGCATACTCCTCGCTGTGCGCATACGCCCGCGCGGCTTCGAAGCTCTCGAACTCGATGACGACGTTGCGGGCGCGGCCTTCGCCCTCGGCGACTTCACAGCGTCCGCCGCGCACGATCGGCGTGCCGCCGTACGTCTTCATCGCAGCGCTCGCGCCGCCGGCGTAGTCGGCCCACTTTTCCGGATCGGTCACCATCGCGCGCGCGATCACATAGCCTTTTGGCATTGTACGTCCCTACCTGATCTGCCCATTGTGCCCGCACTGTCAGCCGGTGGGGCGGGGTGATCAAGCTTGAATACGCCGACGCATCTCCTCGTGGCTGCCGCCGCGCTCGCGAAGCCTGACGCGCCGCGCCGCAACGCCGTCGCCCTCGCGATGGCCATTGTCCCGGATCTCTCGATCTTCGTGATGTACTTTCTGAAGCGCGTAATCGAAGGCCGGCCGCCGATGGAGATCTGGCGTGTGATCTACTGGCAGGAGCCGTGGCAGACGATCAGCGCGATTTCGAACTCAATCCCGCTTTGGGCCGGTGTTGCGATGGCCGGTCTCGCTTTTAGGAGCACGCTGCTGACCGTTGCAGGGCTCGCAGCGCTGTTGCACGTCGCGCTCGACTTCCCCGTCCACGCGAGTGATGCGCACGTCCACTTCTGGCCGCTGACGGATTGGCGTTTTCATTCGCCGCTCTCCTACTGGGACACACGTCACTATGGGCAGTGGGTGAGCCTTGCAGAGTTCATCTTTGGAGCCGTGCTGGTTGTTGTCCTGCTGCGCCGGTTCAGGTCGCCGGGCGTCCGGGTCGTGCTTGGGCTGGCGCTCGTGACGTATGTGCTCGTGCCGGTCTATTTCATGTGGTCGATCGGCTCGGCCTGAAACGCGAAAGGCCGGGCGCTAGGCCCGGCCAATCAGTTGCTCATCATCACTCGACTCTGCGGCCGGCTTAGGCGCTGACCGCCTTGCCGACTTTCCCATTGGTCGCGACCGGCTTGCGGCTCGGGATGAGGGCGCGGAAGGCCTCGCGGAACGCCTTCGACCGCTCAGTCCGCCCACGCTGGACGTACATATCGATCTCAGCCTGGGACGGCAGACGGCTCTGGAAGGGGGTTGGTGCTTTGCTCATGACCAAATTCTCCTAATGAGTTTGTTTTGTTGCCGTGAACATATTCTCGGTATTAGAAGCGCACAAACGACGAATTCTCACCGGAAGAGTTAGGTTTCCTAATGAATATGCCGCCGCTGAACGCGCTCCGGGCCTTCGAGGCCGCGGCCCGCAACGCGAGCTTCGCGCGCGCCGCGGAGGAGTTGCACGTCACGCCGGCGGCCCTCAGCCATCAGATCAAAGGGCTCGAGGAATTCCTCGGTCTCAAACTGTTCCTCAGGAAGCCGCGCGCGATTGAACTGACGGATGCGGGCCGCACGCTCTATCCGGGGGTGCACGCGGGCTTCGGCCAACTGCGCCAGGCGGTGCAGGGGCTCGATCGCGTCCGCAACGAGAACGTGTTGGTGATCTCGTCGCCGCCGGGCTTCACCGCGAAATGGCTCGCGCCGCGACTGCATCGCTTTTTGATGGCGAACCCCGATATCGACGCGCGGATTTCGTCGACGCGCACGTTCGTCGACTTCGAAAGCGACGGCGTCGATGTCGCGATCCGCAACGTCGGCGACAGCGGGCCCGGGGCCGGTCACTTCACTGAAAAGCTCGTCGACATCTGGACGCTTGTTGTTGTCGCGCCGAGCTTGATTGAGGAAGTCGGCGGGATCGACACGCCGGCTGATCTTTTGAAGACGACGCTGATCTCGGATGAATCGGTCAGCACGTTGCCCGGCGTGCCGTACTGGAAAGACTGGTTCGCAGCCAACGGTCTCGACGATGTCGACCTCAGCCGCGGCCTCCGCTTCAACAGTGCCGACCACGCGCTTGAAGCCGCCCTCGAAGGCGCCGGCGCTTTGCTTTGCTATCGCACGCTCGCCTACGACGATCTCCGCATCGGCCGATTGGTGACACCGTTCCAATTGCAGATGCCGGTCAACCGCGCGTTCTACCTGGTCTGCTCGGAAGGGGCGGAGGAGCGCCCGACGGTTGCGGCGTTCCGCGAATGGGTCCGCGACGAATTCCAGAAGATGACGAAGGACTGTGAGCGCGTCGCCCAGCCGAATTATTGCCCCGTGACGGACCGCAAGGCGAAGGCGCTGTCGGCGGAATCGAGTTCGAGCGCGGCAACGCGATCGGACGCAAAGGCCCTAAGCCCGCTAAGCCACCTCGGCCGGCGCGGAAACGAACGTCTGCGAAAGCTCAAGCACAAGACGGTTGAGGACGAAGCGGCCCTTCGCGGTAGCCGAAAGGGTGCGATTTGTCGGCGGGTTTAGAAAGCCGTCGGCGGCGAGCGTATTGACGGTCGCCGGATCGAGCGTGACGCCGCCGAGGGCCTGCAGTCGAACGAGGTCGACGCCTTCGACAAGACGAAGCCCCATAAGCAGCAGCTCGTCTGCGATATCCTCGCGGGTCAGCGGTGTCGTCTCGACGAACGCGGCCCCTGTTTCGGCGACGCGATCACGCCAGGTTTCGGGGTGGCGCTCGGTGCTTGTTGCTTGTCGCGCGCCATCGACGATCGGGCGACCGTGCGCGCCGGGGCCGATACCGACGTATTCGCCGTAGCGCCAGTAGAGCAGGTTGTGCTGCGACTCCGAGCCGGGCCGCGCATGATTTGAAATCTCGTAGAGCGGAAGCCCGGCTGCTGCGGTCATCTCATTGGTCAACGCGTAGAGGTCGTCGGCGAGATCGGGATCGGGGACGATCAGCTTGTTCGCGGCATGCAGCTTCTCGAAAGGCGTGCCCGGCTCGATCGTCAACTGGTAGAGCGAGAGATGGTCGGCTGCGAGCGCAAGCGCCTGGCCGAGTTCGGCGCGCCACTCAGGCACGGTCTGCTTCGGCCGTGCGGTGATCAGATCGAACGAGATGCGGTCAAACGTCTGCCGCGCGACTTCAACGGCGGAGATCGCCTCGGCTGCCGTGTGCATGCGGCCGAGGGCCCTCAGATCATCATCACGAAGGGACTGGACGCCAAGCGAAACGCGGTTGATGCCGGCTAGCCGATAGCCGCGAAAGCGCTCGGCCTCGACGCTGGTCGGGTTCGCCTCAAGCGTGATTTCAGCGCCGTCAGCGATGCCCCATGCACGATCAATCGCCGCCAGGATCGCCTCGACGGTGGCAACCGGCATCAGGGACGGCGTGCCGCCACCGAAGAAGATGCTCGTGACGGTGCGTCGGCCTGTTCTGCGAGCCTGATGGGCGATATCGCGCTCGAAAGCATCGACGAACGCGGCTTCGTCGATGCCGGTTGAGCGGACGTGTGAGTTGAAATCGCAGTAGGGGCACTTCGCAGCGCAGAACGGCCAGTGCACGTACACACCGAAGCCGGCTGCGTCCGGGTTGGCCGCCGGCGTCAGCTCAGATGCGTTGGGCTCAACCGCTGCCGCGGCCATCGTCGTCGATGGCGTCGAGGCAGGCCTGTTTGAACTGGGCGAAGGCATGGGCGCGGTGGCTTATCGCATGTTTGGCGGCGGGGTCCATTTCCCCGAATGTGATGTCGTAACCGTCCGCGACAAACATTGGATCATAGCCGAAACCGCGCGCCCCACGCGGCGGCCAGACCAGCCGGCCGTGAACTTTGCCGAGAAACACCACATCGGCGCCGTTCGGCTCGGCGAAGCAGAGCGCGCAGGTAAAGTTCGCTTTCGGGCCCGGATAGCTCCAGCCATGGCGATCACCAACCTCGGCGGCGACCTTCTCCATGGCCTTCGAGAAGTCCTTGTCCGGCCCCGCCCATCTCGCAGAATAAATGCCCGGTGCGCCGCCGAGCGCGTCGATCTCAAGTCCTGAATCATCGGAAAGCGCTGCGAGCCCCGACGCGTCCGCCGCAGCCCGCGCTTTGAGCCGGGCATTACCCTCGAACGTCACCTCGGTTTCCTCCGGCTCGGGCAGGCCAAGCTCCGAAGCTGAAACCGCATCCGACCCAAACGGGCGGATGAGATCGTTGATCTCGCGCACCTTGCCCGCGTTGTGGCTCGCGACGACGAGGCGTTGGCCGGCTTTAAGGCGAAGCGACATATCAGAGCGTCCGGGACGTCGGGCGAATTGGCGATAGGCTAGCGATCACAAACTCAAGTCACCGAGAGTTTCTGCAGGTTCACAAGCTCCTTGATGCCGGCATCGGCGAGATCGATCAGACGGTCGAGTTGCGCGCGCGAGAAGGGATCGCCTTCGGCGGTGCCCTGCACTTCGACGAGCCCGCCGCTGCCGGTCATTACGAAGTTGGCGTCAGCGTCGGCTTCACTGTCTTCGGCGTAATCGAGATCAAGCACGCATTCGCCGTTGTAGATTCCTGCAGAGACCGCTGCGACCTGATCCTTCAGGACGCCATCGCCGATCATCTCGCGGGTCTTCATCCAGGCGATGCAATCGTTGAGCGCGACCCACGCACCGGTAATCGATGCAGTGCGCGTGCCGCCGTCGGCCTGGATAACATCGCAATCAACCGAGATCTGGCGCTCGCCAAGCTTGTTGAGGTCGATGACGCTTCGGAGCGATCGTCCGATGAGCCGCTGGATCTCCTGTGTGCGGCCCGACACCTTTCCGGCTGACGCTTCGCGGCGGTTCCGGTCTGTCGTCGCGCGCGGCAGCATTCCGTATTCTGCCGTCACCCATCCGCGCCCCTGTCCCTTGAGCCAAGGCGGGACGCGATCCTCGAGGCTGGCGGTGCAGAGGACGTGCGTGTTGCCAAACTTGATGAGGCAGGAGCCTTCGGCGTGCATGGAAAAGCCACGCTCGAAGACGACGCGACGCAGCTCGTCGGGGCGGCGGTTGGACGGGCGCATTGGTGTTCCGTTACTGGAGATGTGTGCGGTGCGGGCCGGGTCTGGCAGGCAGAGAAACGATAGGCAAGCCTTATCAGCCGCGGCAATCGTCAGCGCGAGGGCATGAGGCGTCGTAAGGCGGCGGACGCCAATGTGCTGACGTTGACGGCTCCACCCGTCCGACCCCATTTTCAGATGCGATGAGCAGCGACACGAAGACGGCTGATTTGATGAGCGACCGCGCGCGGGAAGTCCTGCGCCGAATCGTGGAGTCTTATCTGACCACCGGCGAGCCCGTTGGCAGTCGCAACTTGTCGCGCGAACTGCCGATGACGCTATCGCCAGCGTCGGTCCGCAACGTGATGTCAGACCTGGAAGATCTGGGTCTCGTCTACGCGCCTCACACCTCCGCCGGGCGCATGCCGACGCATCAGGGGCTGCGGATGTTCGTCGACGGCCTCCTCGAGGTCGGCAGTCTGAGCGACAACGAACGCCGCCAGATCGAACGCCAGTTCGGCAGCGATATGAAACGGTCGTCGGACCAGTTGTTGACGGAAGCGAGCGAGATGATCTCCGGCCTGTCGCAATGCGCCGGTGTCGTGCTCGCCGACAAGTCCGATGCCGCATTGAAGCACATCGAGTTTGTCTCGCTCGATCCCGGTCGCGCCCTCGCGATCCTCGTCGGCGAAGATGGCGCCGTCGAGAACCGTGTGCTCGACATCCCAAAGGGACTGCCGCCGTCAGCGCTGGTGCAAGCGGCGAACTATTTGAACGCGCATATCGCCGGCAAAACTCTGGTCCAGGCCCGTCACGACATCGAAGCGGAACTGAAACAGCAGAACGCTGAGCTTGATGAACTGACGCGCAAGGTCATCGAACTTGGGCTTGCGGAATGGTCCGGCTCGCTCAACGACCGCAAGAGCCTCATCGTCCGCGGCCAGTCGAACCTGCTCACTGATCTTGAGGCGTCAGACGATCTCGTTCGGATCAGGCAGTTGTTCGACGATCTCGAGGCCAAGCGTGATCTCGTGCAGTTGCTTGACCTGTCCGACGAAGCTGACGGCGTGAAGATCTTCATCGGCTCTGAGAACAAGCTGTTCTCGCTATCCGGTTCGTCCTTGGTCGTCGCGCCGTTTCAGGACGAAAAGCGCAACATTGTCGGGGCTGTCGGCGTCATCGGTCCGACCCGGCTCAATTACGCCCGGATCATCCCGATGGTTGATTTCACGGCAAAGGTGATCTCGCGCCTCATCACTTGATTTTCAGCCTCAGGCGGATGATATCCGGCGCAAAGCGGCGACGCCCGCACCCTCAAAGACATTTTCGAGCGCATGAGCGGACAGACCAAACCTGACGATCAGAACGGCGTGCCCGGCGGCAGTGACACCGGGACTGGCGCATCCGACGCGACCCCGACCGCGGAGCAGCCGGGCCCGACGCCGTCAGAGGCCGAGACGGGCAACGGCAGTGGTACCGCGACGCCGGAGATGCATAAAGCCGCCGACGGCTACGGCGATGATGATGCGCCGCTTTCGAAGGACGAACTCCTTGCAGCGCTCGAAAAGGAGCGTCTCGCGCAGGACGACCAACTCCGCGAGATGAATGACCGTCTGCTGCGTGTGCACGCTGAGATGGATAATGTGCGCAAACGTACGGAGCGTGAGAAGTCGGATACCGCGAAGTATGCGATCTCGAAGTTCGCGCTCGACGTGCTCGGCATTGGCGACAACCTCAAGCGCGCGATGGATGCCGCCGGCCCGTCTGATGCGATGGGCGATGACGTCAAAGGTCTGTTTGAAGGCCTCAAGCTGACCGAGCAGGAACTGCTCAAGACCGTCGAAAAACACGGCGTTTTTCGCATTGAGGCGATGGGTCAGATCTTCGATCCGCATATGCATCAGGCGATGATGGAGCAGCCGAACCCGGACGTGCCGTCGGGCACGATCGTCCAGGTGTTCCAGGAAGGCTTCAAGATCGGTGATCGCGTGCTGCGGCCGGCCATGGTTGTCGTCGCGCGTGGTGGCGCAAAGCCCGCGAAGCCGGACGCCAGTGGCGGCAATGATGCGAAAGCCAATGGCGGAGCTGGGTCGCAGTCGGGCGACGCTGATCCTGCGCCGATCACGCCGGACGATGATCCGCGCGGCTAGATTGTCGACACCCGGCGCAGTGTCAGGTTGACCCTGCCGTCGAGCGCTGCGAGCGGCGACGTGCCCGGCACGATCCGCCGGACGCCGTGATAGGCAGAGCGGGATGCGCCACCGAGCAACACGATATCGCCTGAGGCGAGTTCGATTGTCTCAACCGCGTCTTTGCGCGTGAGCCCCCCGATCTGGAACATCGCAGTGTCGCCGAGCGAGATCGAGAGCACGCCCGTCTCTTGATCGTCCTCGTCGGCATCCTTGTGAAGGCCAAGCTTCGCCTTTGCGTCGTAGACGTTGATCAAGCACGCCTCGGGCGGCGCTGCGTCGGGCTGTATCTCGCGCCAGAGTTCGAGCAACACATCGGGGATCGGCGGCCACGGTTTGCCTGTCACCGGATGATGCGGCTCGTACCGGTAGCCACCCGTTTGATCAGTCAGCCACCCCAGCGTACCCGCGTTCGACATGCGAACGCTGAGCGGGCGACCGGTCTTCGGCATCGTTGGCGTATAAAGCGGCGCTTCGGCCAGGATCGTCTCGATCTCCGACAGCAGTGCTGCCTGCGCTTCGAGGTCGAGCGCGCCGCTGCGGTGCAAAAAGCCGGACGGCGCCATTGCTAGTCCAACCTCATCGCGGCAGGGCAGGGATCGAGCGCGCGGCCGAAGCTCGCAGCGAACCGCCGTCATCTGTCAGAACGCCCGGTTTCTCGGGGAAATCGGTACACAAACGCGTCGCCGACGACCGTTGCAGCGCTCCGGCCAGGTCCCTATATACGCGCAGATCACTAGCGCCAACTTGAGGGAACCGCCTCAACCGGTGTGCGCCCGCACCCCGGAGTTGAGTGCTCAATTCACCGAGGCTTGAAGGCGGTTCGCCGTAGAAGGAAGGACTGACAGGTATGTCGAAAGTAATCGGTATCGATCTCGGCACGACCAACTCATGCGTGGCTGTCATGGAAGGCAGCACGCCGAAGGTCATCATTAATGCCGAGGGCACAAACACGACGCCGTCCATCGTTGCCTTCGGTGACGACAGCGAACGGCTTGTTGGACTGCCGGCGAAACGCCAGGCGGTCACCAACCCGACCGACACGTTCTTTGCAATCAAGCGTCTGATTGGTCGTCGTTATGACGACCCCACTGTCGCGAAGGACAAGGAACTCGTACCCTACGAGATCGTCAAAGGCCCGAACGGCGACGCGTGGGTGAAAGCCGGCGATAAAGAGTATTCGCCGCAGCAGATCTCCGCGTTCATTCTGCAGAAGATGAAGGAGACCGCGGAAGCGTATCTCGGCTCAACAGTCGAGCAGGCGGTCATTACGGTGCCTGCGTACTTCAACGACGCGCAGCGCCAGGCAACAAAAGACGCTGGCAAAATCGCGGGCCTTGAAGTCCTCCGTATCATCAACGAGCCGACAGCCGCCGCGCTCGCCTATGGGCTCGACAAGAAAGAGAACGCCAAGACCATTGCGGTCTATGACCTCGGCGGCGGCACGTTCGATATTTCGATCCTGGAGATCGGCGACGGCGTCTTCGAAGTGAAGTCGACCAACGGGGACACCTTCCTCGGTGGCGAAGACTTCGACATGACGCTCGTCGAGTACCTCGCAAACGAGTTCAAAAAAGAAAACGGTATCGATCTTCGCGACGACAAGCTCGCGCTGCAGCGTCTGAAGGAAGGCGCCGAAAAAGCGAAGATCGAGCTCTCGTCGTCCACACAGACGGAAGTGAATCTGCCGTTCATTACGGCCGATCAGTCAGGCCCGAAACACCTGACGATGAAGCTGACGCGTGCCAAGCTCGAAAGCCTCGTCGACAAGCTGATCCAGCGGACGATCAAGCCGTGCGACGCGGCATTGAAGGACGCCGGCCTAAAGGCTGCCGACATCGACGAGGTCGTCCTCGTTGGCGGTATGACGCGCATGCCGAAGGTGCAGGAAGTCGTCAAAAACTTCTTCGGCAAGGAGCCGCATAAGGGTGTGAACCCGGATGAGGTCGTCGCGGTCGGTGCCGCGATCCAGGGCGGTGTCCTGAAGGGTGACGTCAAGGACGTTCTGC
>JBCBXS010000084.1:0-9215 GCA_039816475.1 Pseudomonadota bacterium
CCACGCCGTCCGGACGGCACCGACGGCTGGTCCGCTGATCGCCTCGCCGGCCTGATCACGCGCGATTGTATGATCGGGACGGCTGTCCCGCGCGTTGGCGAACGGGCGTAACTGGACCGGGCCAGGCGGAAGCGGATCGGATCTCCGAAAGTGACAGACGGAAGGGGCGACAAGCATCGCGCGAACCTCGGTGACCTCGATGCGGATCAGTTCCGCACACGGGCTCGCGTGCACCTTCACACAGCCCCCGTCGACACAGTCTTCGATGCGAAGTCCGGCCGCGCCTGGGGCCGAAGCGATTTCGATCTCAACCCGGACATGGTCAACGAGATCGACCCGGACGAGCCTGTCGGGCAGGCCGCCGTCCTCGTCCCGATCGTGCTCGGCGGGCCGGCGCTCACGATGCTGCTGACACAGCGCTCGGAAAAGCTGAAACGTCACGGCGGGCAGATTGCGTTTCCCGGTGGACGTTTCGAAGACGCCGACGATGGCCCGCTCGCGACGGCACTCCGCGAAACCGAGGAAGAGGTCGGCATCACCTCCAATTTCGTCGAGCCGGTCGGCTTCCTTGACAGTTACCGAACACGGACGGGGTTTCAGATCACGCCGGTCGTGGGGCTGGTCCGGCCGGGCTTTGACCTCCGCCTCGATGCGCGCGAAGTCGCAGGGGCCTTCGAGGTGCCGCTCGCTTTCCTCATGAACCCTGACAATCACAGGCGCGATAGCCGCGTGTGGAACGGTCGCGAGCGCCACTTCTATGCCATGCCCTACGGCGAGCACTATATATGGGGGGCGACTGCCGGGATGATCAAAAACCTATACGAGAGGCTTGTTCAGGAATGATCCGCATTATCATTCAGAACGTGCTGCTGCTTCTGCTGCCGACCATCATCTACGTCGGCTACATGCTGATCCGACGCCGCGGGACGTCGACTGGAAACGCAAGCCAAGCCTTCGACGACGCGCCGATCCTCTGGCTGCTCAGCATCGGTGCGATGTTGGCTATTGGCGCGATGGCGCTCGTTGCGTCGAACGACAACGCGGAAGTCGGCAAGACGTATGTGCCGCCCGTGCGCAACGAAGACGGCACCTTCACGCCTGGACGTTTCGAGTAGCCCCGTGACAGGCGGCGCCCATCCGAGGCGACCCGATGGGGCTGTCGCAACAATTTCCGCGGACTGGCTGCACGATCCCGATCTCGCTGCGGTGTTCGGTGCCATACGGGCCGCCGGCTTCGAGGCTCGCGCGGTCGGCGGCGCCGTGCGCGATGCGCTCCTCGCCGGACTGCCCCGTGCCGAGAACGGGGCTGCGATCACGGAGCCGGCGGATGTTGATCTGGCGACAACCGCGACGCCTGACGAGACGATTGCCGCGATGGAGGCTGCCGGGCTCAAGACGATCCCGACGGGCGTTCAGTTTGGAACCGTAACCGTCATTAGCGGCGCGCTCTCGATCGAAGTGACCACGCTCCGCCGTGACATCGAGACGGACGGGCGTCACGCGGTTGTTAGCTACTCGGCCGATTGGGCCGAGGATGCTCGTCGGCGCGATTTCACGATAAATGCGCTTTACGCGGATCAGGACGGCAACGTTTTCGATCCCGGCGGTGGCCTCGCTGATCTTCAGCAGCGTCAGCTCCGCTTCATCGGGGTGCCCGAAGAGCGCATCCGCGAAGACTACCTCAGGACTGTCCGGCTCTATCGTTTCGCCGCACAGTTGCCGGACTTCGCGGTCTACGACGAGGCACTTGCCGCCACCGTCCGGACGCGCAAAGGGCTCGCTAGCCTCAGCGCCGAACGCGTCCGCGAGGAGGTTTTGCGGCTCGTCGTCGGCCCGCGTGTCGGCGACAGCCTCCGCCTGCTGCAGCGATTTGGCCTTACGGGCCATCTCATGCCGACCGTTCCGCGTGCTGCGACAGCGGAAGCGCTCTGCCGGATAAAGGGCAGCGACCCGCCCGATTCGATGACCGCTCTGGCAGCGGCGTTCGTCTCAAGCGAAAACGACGTCACCGCGCTGTCAGCGCGAATGAAGCTCTCGCGAAAACAGGAGCGCGCTCTGGCGGACATCGTTCGCGCAGCGGTCGGACTGGCACGCGACGGGGTTGCGTTGGCGCAGATGAAGCGGATTGCCGTCCGATATGACATCGAGACCGCGATCGCAGCCGCAGAGCTTCACGCGGCGCGCCGCGCGGGGGCTGGATCGCCCGCCGATGTGAATGCTGCCGCTGCGGACTTGGAGACACTGACGGCTGCGTTATGCGAATGGGACGTGCCGTCGTTCCCTGTCGCAGGCGCCGACGTGATCGCAGCCGGCGTCGCTCCGGGGCCCCGGGTCGGCGAAATCCTGGATCAGGTGAAAGCGGCGTGGGAACGCTCTGAATTCACGGCCAACAAGTCCGAGCTTCTTAGACTTATCGAACAGGCGACGGAGACTGAGGCCGGGTGAACGCTCCGCGGGCAACACGGCGCCATCCGGACACAGCAAAGGCCCAGCACGCGTGCGCCGGGCCTCCTGCAGATTTCATTCGCGCATGATCGCGACGCAAGATGCGATGCGGTGCGGTCGAGCAGTTCACTCAAACGGACGCTGGAACCTTAGGCCGGCTGGCCATCCGCTTCAGAACCGAAATGCAGTTGGACTAAAGCGCGAAGTCTTCGATCTTTGCGCCATCTTCGAGCTTGGCAACCAGCCAACGCGGCTTGCGGCCACGGCCGGTCCACGTCTCGCTCGTATTGTCCGGGTTCATGTACTTCGGAGCGACGGTTTTACCTTTGTTGGTCCGACCGCCGATCAGCTCGTTTAGAGAAAAGCCCGAGTTCGAGGCCATTTCTTCCATGCGCTGCTTAAGTTCAGCGCGCTCACGCTCTTTCGCGATGCTGATCGCGCGGCTTACACGCGCTTCGATTTCTTGCAGTTCCTTGACGGACATCGATTCGAAATCGGTGCCACCGCGGCTTGATTTGGAGGGTCGCTTGCTCATTGGCCTGTGTTCCAGTCGAAGTTAAATCGTCGTGCCATCTATTCCTGTAATCCCTTATGAATTCTGAACCGGAATGGCAATTAACAATCACGGAGAAAGTGAAGATGGTCGCAGTATGTGGAATATCGGTCTCTTTCCGGAGATAGCCCCATAAGGCAATTGTCCTTTGAAGATCAACAGGAAACTCGACAAATAGGTCTGATCACCGTTTCTACCTGGCCAGACCACGACAATGGCCGTTGCCTCCCGACCCGCGCCATGCCAGTTCTGCGGGACTTGCGGGCGCAACAGACCGGCTGACTCCGGAAAATGCTAACTGGTCTGAAAATTCGACTCATTTCACTCTGGGGCAGGAGCGGCGCGTGACACGATTGGCCATCAATCGCGAGACAATTTCGCGAAGCTATAATCGGACCCGACACCATGTGCGCACGACACCGACGCTCGCCGTCTCACCACGCGATATCGCAGGCGCCTTCTCCGAACTGCACCTGAAGCTTGAGCTGCTACAGCATGCGGGATCTTTCAAAGTGCGCGGGGCCATCACTCATTTTATGCTGGGCGACATCCCGGAGAGTGGCGTCATCGCAGCGTCCGGTGGAAATCACGGTGCCGCTGTCGCCTATGCGGCAAGCGCATTCAACGCCCCGGCTCGAATTTTCGTGCCTGAGATTTCCGCACCGGCGAAGAAGAAGCTGATCCAGGAATTAGGCGCGGAACTCGTGGTCGGAGGCGCTCGGTATGCCGATGCTCTTGCTGCGTCGGAGCAGGCAGCTTCCGAGAGCGGCGCGAAAGTTCTCCACGCTTATGATCAGCCGGAAACGCTTCTTGGGCAGGGCAGTGTCGGGCTTGAATTAGAGCAGCAGGCACCGGGGTTAACAACGTTGCTTGTGGCCGTTGGCGGCGGCGGACTTATCGGCGGAATTGCTGCCTGGTATCAGGGCCGGATAAAGATTGTCGCGGTCGAACCTGAAACAGCGCCGACGCTGAAGGCGGCCATCGAAGCGGGCAAACCCGTTGACGTCGACGTCAGTGGCTTGGCCGCAGACAGCCTCGGAGCGCGGCGGATCGGCCAGCTGGCGTTTCCGCTGTGCCAGTCATTTGTCGAAGAGGCAGTGACTGTTACCGACGACGCGATCCGAAACGCGCAGGCCGTGCTCTGGCAAAAGACGCGCCTGATGGCCGAGCCGGGCGGCGCGGCCGCGCTTGCGGCGCTGATCTCCGGTGCGTATGTGCCGGCGGAGGACGAACGCGTCGGTGTCATCATTTGCGGAGCGAATACGGACGTGTTCGACTTCGCAAGCGGCGACGCGACCGCTTAATCCGCTGACTGCGGAGAAACCCGAGGCGGCGCGTGGCCAATCCCCTCATCATCCTGCGCGACACGCAACTGACGTTCGGTGGCACGCCGCTGCTGACGGGCGCCGAGCTTCAGGTGATGCCGCGCGACCGCATCTGCCTCGTCGGCCGTAACGGGTCTGGCAAATCCACGCTTTTGAAGATCGCAGCCGGTCTCGTTGAGCCGGACGACGGCGAGCGGTTCGTCCAGCCGCGCACGTCGGTCGCCTATCTAGCCCAGGACCCGGATCTCACGGCCTTTGCGACGGTCGGGGACTATGTGCGGAGCGCCTTCTCGGATGAGGCCTCGGCGCATCCGGCAGATATCTACTTCGACGCGCTTGCAATCGACCCCGCACTGCCGACGACGACCCTCTCCGGCGGTGAGGCGCGCCGGGCCGCGCTCGCCCATACGCTCAGCCCCGAGCCGGATGTCCTTCTTCTCGACGAGCCAACGAACCACCTCGATCTGCCGGCGATCGAATGGCTTGAGACAACGCTTCAGCGGTTCCGCGGTGCAGTTGTCCTCATCAGCCACGACCGGGCGTTCCTCGAGGCCCTCTCGCGCCGGACGATCTGGATCGACCGCGGCGTCACGCGCGCACAGGACAAGGGGTTTGCCGCCTTCGAAGACTGGCGCGACAGTGTGTTTGAGGCTGAAGAGCTCGCGCAGCACAAGCTCGACCGCAGGATCGCGCGCGAAGAGGACTGGATGCAGGGCGGTGTCTCAGGCCGTCGCAAGCGCAACGTCCGCCGCGTCGCGGAGTTGCGCGACCTGAAAGAGCAACGACGGACGGCGTCAGCGCGACCCGGTCAAGTCAACATGGAAGCCTCGGAATCTGAGACCTCCGGCCGTCTGGTAATCGACGCGAAGGGGCTCTCAAAGGCGTTCGCCGACGCGCCGCCTGTGGTTCGCGATTTCTCCATTCGCGTTGCGCGCGGCGAACGGGTTGGAATCGTCGGACCGAACGGGGCTGGCAAAACCACGCTCATTCGTCTGCTCACGGGCACACTCGAACCGGACACCGGCAGCATCCGACACGGCGCCAACCTCGATGTGCTCTGGATCGACCAGAACCGCTCGCAGCTCGTCGAGACGCAATCGGTCACCGACACGCTGACCGGCGGGCGCGGTGAGACGGTGTTCGTCAATGGTCGCGCGCGGCATGTGGCGACGTACCTTAAGGACTTCCTATTCCTGCCCGAGCAAGCACGCAGCCCCGTCTCCGCACTTTCCGGCGGCGAACGCGCGCGTCTGCTTCTCGCCAAGGCACTGGCGCAACCGTCGAACCTTATGATCCTCGACGAGCCGACCAACGATCTCGATCTTGAGACGCTCGATCTGCTTCAGGAACTGCTCGGCGAGTACGCGGGGACCGTGCTTCTCGTGAGCCATGACCGCGATTTCCTCGACCGAACCTGCACGCGGCTGATCGCTGGTACAGGCGATGGCCATTGGACGGCCTATGCGGGTGGGTATTCCGACATGTTGGCCCAGCGGCAAGGCGAAGCGCTCTCAGCGCGCGCCGCGAAACCCGCTGCCGGCGCCGGCAGCGGCAGCGGAAAGCCCGGGTCCGACAGAGCAGCCGCAGCGCCTGCGCCCCCATCCAAAGCGCGCTCCGCCAAGCTGTCGTTCAAGGACAAGCACGCGCTTGAAACGCTACCCGCCCGCATCGCCGAGCTCGAGGGCAGAATTGCGCAACTGACCGAGCAGCTCGCCGATCCTGATCTGTTCACGAAAGCGCCGGACACGTTCGCGTCCGCGACCGAGGCGATGACACGCGCGCAGCATGATCTTGAGGCGGCTGAAACGCAGTGGCTTGAACTCGAAATGAAGCGGGAAGAATTGGAGGCCTAAGCGCTGCGCTCCGCGTTGGCGCCGCGCACGGGCACGCCAAACATCTCGAAACAGAGGTCTGCCAGCTTCGCGATGCCGGCCTTCAGGGTTTCGGCATCGGGGTTCGCGTAGCAGA
The DNA here is from genome assembly GCA_039816475.1 of Pseudomonadota bacterium. Lineage (GTDB taxonomy): Bacteria > Pseudomonadota > Alphaproteobacteria > Rhizobiales > Hyphomicrobiaceae > JBCBWG01. The sequence continues at coordinate 6,292 of JBCBXS010000084.1, forward strand.
TACGGACCTTGCGGCCGGCGTCATCTTCGATGGACCACTCGCGGCCCGGATTGATCGCGAGACCCGTTTCGCCGGCGCGCGCAGCAAGCTTGGTTGTGTCAACGGTATCGGGCAGCGTGACCCAGAGGAAGATGCCGCCGGCCGGCTCGTCGTACTCTGCCGACGTCCCGAAGTGCTCGTCGAGCGCTGACATAAGCACATCCGCTTTCGTCTTCAGGAGCGCGTTAAGGTTTGCGACGTGGGCGTCAAAGTGCTGTTCGCAGTATTCAGCCAGCATCATCTGCTCGAGCGCGCCTGAACCGGCATCCGTCTTGAGCGACAACAGCCGTGACAACAGCGACCACGGAGCGACCACATACCCAACGCGCAGGGCCGGTGCGAGCGACTTCGAGAACGAGCCGAGGTAGACAGTGCGCGCCTCACCGTCGAGCGCCGCGATCGCCGGCGGGCGCACTCCGCTGAACACGAGGTCAGCGTAGCAGTCGTCCTCGAAGATCACCGTGTTGAAGCGGGCGGCCAGCTCGAGAAGGCCGCGCCGCCGGGCTTCCGGCATGACGGTCGCGGTCGGGTTCTGCACCGTCGGGACGGTGTAGATGTACTTCGGCGTCACACCGCGATCTCTGAGTGCCTGAAGCTCGGCTTCAAGCGCGTCCAACTGCATGCCGTCGCCGTCAAGCGGGACGCCAACCGGCGTGACGCCAAGCCGCCCGAGCCGCGTGAGGACGCCGCCGTAATTCGCCGCCTCGATAATCACTGTATCGCCGCGCTCCAGCAGCGCCGCGTTGATGAGGTCCATGCCCTGGAGCGAGCCAGAGGTCATGAGGATGTCGTCAGGCGCAGCGTCCAGACCGCAGTTCCGCTTCAGCTTCGTCGACAGGAATTCGCGCAACGGAAGATACCCCTGCGGCCCGCTCTCCAGCGCGTACGTCGCAAGCGTCGCGCCTTCGCGTTCGAGCACGGCGGCGAGCGCCGTCTTGAAGTCGGCAACCGGGATCGATTCAGGCGCATTATGCCCGCCGACGAAGTTGTAGGTCGGGAAGCCGGACCAGCGACCGGCCGCAGGCGGCAGATCGGCGACGAGCTGAGTTGCGAAAGGTGACGTCGTCGGCGCGGCCGGCATGGCACTCTCATCTGGTTTCGACCGGGCGATTGCGTCGCGCAGCCGGGGTTGCAGAGGCGATGAAACCGGATGTGTCGCGGCACTGCAATTCGCCCGACGGATGGAGTCGCACATTGCAGTGCCGCGACAACCGAGGCGGCGTCTACGCCTGGCCGATCAGCTCCAGCCACTCGTCCTCGGTCAAAACGTCGACGCCGAGATCGCGCGCCTTCGTCAGCTTCGATCCCGCTTCGGCGCCGGCGACCAGATAGTCGGTCTTCTTTGAGACCGAACCGGACACTTTCGCGCCGAAGCGCTCGGCCTGCGCCTTCGCCTCATTGCGGCTGACGCGAGACAGCGTGCCGGTGAAGACAACCGTTTTGCCGAGCACCGGCGTCTCGTCGGCAACGTCGCGCACGAACGGCTCCGGCGTCACCTGTTCGAGCAGCGCATCGACAGCGCGGCGGTTGTGGTCCTCGCTGAAGAAGTCGGCGAGCGCTGCGACGACGGTCTGGCCGATGCCGTCAATGGCGAGCAGTTCGTTGGCGGCCTTCGTCGGCTTGCCGTCATCGCCGGTCGCGCCTTCATCGGCGACGCGGTCGACCGCCTCGCGGAACGCCTCCCACGTCCCGAATGCGCTTGCGAGATCGCGGCCGGTTCCTTCCCCAACGTGCCGGATCCCGAGCCCGAAGATCAGGCGATCCAGCGGCACACTGCGACGCTCTTCAATTGCGGCGAACAGTTTCTCGACGGACTTCGCGCCGTAGCCTTTGACCTTTGACAGCGGCTCGGAATGCCGGGCATCGCGCCTCTGCAACGTGTAGATATCGGCTGGCTGCATGATGCGGCCGGTCTCAAACAGGAACTCCACCTGCTTTCCGCCAAGCCCCTCGATATCGACCGCGTTGCGCGAGACGAAATGGCGAAGCCGCTCCTTCGACTGCGCCGGGCAGATGAGCCCGCCCGTACACCGCCGGACGACATCTGCAACGCCTTTGGCGTCAACATCCCGCACCGCGTGGCTGCCACAAACGGGGCACGTCTCTGGAAACGCGAAGGGCTTGGCAGACTTCGGTCGCGCCTCCAGCACGGGACCCAGCACTTGCGGGATCACATCGCCCGCGCGCTGAATGCGGACGGTGTCGCCGACCCGCACATCCTTGCGTGCGATCTCGTCCTCGTTGTGCAGCGTCGCATTCGAGACGACGACACCGCCGACAGTGACGGGCTTGAGCTTGGCAACCGGCGTTAGCGAGCCGGTGCGGCCGACCTGGATCTCGATGGCCTCAAGCACGGTGGTCGCTTGTTCGGCTGGAAACTTGTGCGCGATCGCCCAACGCGGTGCGCGGCTGATGAATCCGAGCCGCTCCTGATAGTCCAGCCGGTCGACCTTGTAGACGATGCCGTCGATGTCGTAGCCGAGCGTCGCCCGATCACCGGCGCGGGTCTCGTAGTAGCTGATCAGCTGGGCCGCCGAGGTGCAGACTTCGGTCAGCGGGTTGGTCGGCAGGCCCCATCGCTTGAACGCGGCAACGACGCCGCTCTGCGTATCGGCCGGCAACCCGCTTGCCTCACCCCAGGCATAGGCGAAGAACTGCAACGGCCGGGTCGCCGTGATGGTTGGATCAAGCTGGCGCAACGAGCCGGCTGCTGCATTGCGCGGGTTGGCGAACGTCTTCTGACCGTCGGCGTCCTGCGCCGCGTTGAGCGCCTCGAAGTCTTTGTGCGCGAGATAGATCTCGCCGCGGACTTCGATCACATCCGGGATGTCTTTGCCTTGCAGCCGCTCCGGGATCGACTTCATCGTCGCGACATTGGCGGTGAC
>JBCBXS010000085.1:0-9035 GCA_039816475.1 Pseudomonadota bacterium
TGTGTTTTGCGGCCCGGCACTGGCGCCTATGGGAAGTGTCGTGCCGCGCCGGCCGGGGAGGCCTGAGGCGCGCTGACGGGATCACTCACAGAAGTCGAGGCGTACGATGGCAAAGAACGTTCGTAAGGCGGTGACGAAAAAGTCGCGTAGCAAGTCCACCGTCGATCTCGATGAGAAGCGCGGCAACATCAATCTCGGCGGCATGGGCACCGAGGGCGATCTCGTCCTGCGCAACACCGACGGCGAACAGACGATCCACCTCGATGGCGGCCACGCAAACATGACGATCGGGGGCGCCGGCGCCGAAGGCGACATCGCGCTGGTCAACACCGATGGCGTCCAGACCATTCACTTCGACGGCGGCAGCGCGAACGCGACGCTTGGCGGTGCCGGCGCGCAGGGCGATCTGACGCTCGTCAATCCGAAGGGCGCCTGCACGGTCCATCTCGATGGCGGCGAAGGCAACCTCGCGATCGGCGGCGCGACAGCCGACGGCGACATCGCAGTTCTCAATCACCGCGGCCAGGCGACCGTTCACATCGACGGCGGCGAAGGCAACATCCGCCTTGGCGGGAACGGGTCTGAGGGCGACCTCGGGCTGCTCAATACGAAGGGCAAGCAGACGGTCCATATCGATGGCGGCCAGGGCAACATTACGCTCGGCGGACAGTCCGCTCAGGGTGACATCACCGTGCTCAACGCCAAGGGCCAGCAGACGTCACATATCGACGGGGGCGAAGCGAACCTAACGATTGGCGGTGCGACGGCGGACGGCGATATCGTCCTCCTCGACCACAAGGGTCTCCAGACGATCCACCTCGACGGCGGCGAAGGCAACGCGACGCTCGGTGGCAACGGCCACGACGGCGATATCATGCTGACCACGTCGAACGGGCTGACGCGGGTCGAGCTTGAAGCGCACAACGGCGCCGTCCGCGCCATGAACAAAAGTGGCGAAGTCACCGTCGAGATGGTCGGCGACACGGGCCAGCTCAAGGTGAAGGGCAAGGCCCTGAAGGCCGCCGACTACGTCTTCGCGCCGGACTACGACCTGAAGCCGCTCGCCGACGTCGAAGCGTTTGTCAGCGCCAACCGGCATCTGCCAGGCGTGCCGAAAGGCGACGCGCTGGAGCGCGACGGCGTCGACCTGACGGCGTTTTCGATGAAGCTGCTTGAGAAGATCGAGGAGCTGACGCTGCACACCATCGCACTCGAGCGCCGGATCGCCGATCTCGAGGGCACGCCGAGACCGAAGTCACGACGCAAGGGGTGACGCAGGGTCAGTACAGGCCCGGTCAATCGCCGCGATTGAACGCGCGCTCAGCCCACGTCGGCATTCCGATCTTTGGCGGGCGCACGCGTCGAAGCGGCGGCACGCGTTTCACAGCGCGGCGAACCGCAGACTTCGGAAGTCTGACCTGGCGCTTGCGACCAGCGAGCTTCGGCTTCGGGGCGACAACATCACCGTCGATGGTCGCCGACGTATAGCGATACTCGCGGACGGCCGCGGTCACCGTCGTCGATGGATCAGGTGCGGGCGGGCCGAGGCGGACAACGGCTGTCGGCTTCGGCGGGACAACCGGCTGCGGCGTTGGATCGGGCGCTGCGAACTGCTCGGCTGCCACCGATCGGATATCGCGCACGAGCACCGGGCTCGCGCGAAGTGGCGTGACGCCGTCGGGTGACGGCACAGGGGCCGCGACAATCTCACGTTGCGGTTCGGCCTGTCGGGTCGCAGAGGCGACACTGTGGATCGGCGCACGTTCGGCAGTCACGCTCTGATGCGCCGTCGAGGCGGCAACCGGATCGCGGGGTTCGCTCAGCAGCAGACCGCCAACACCCAGCCCCGCGATCAGGGCGACCGCCGACACCGCATTAAGCGCTGATGAGACCTTCACCCGCCAAACGCCAAGACGCGGTGCGCGAAACAACCGCCGCGCGGGCTTCAGTTTCACCGGCTCGAAGCGGATTTCGGCGCTCTCTGTCGGCGCGACGCTCACATCGGTGCTGGTGCGGTCGCGAGGGGCCGCGTCCGTCGCGAACGGCAGCGGCTGAATAACGTCGCCATTGAGGGGGATGTTGGCCGCGTTGGCGTCTTTCGCCTCGCGCGCAATCCTCGTGCGAACCGCGGCCAGAGCGTCTGCCAGTTCGGCTGCCGCCAGCTGCGCCCGCAATGTCTCAGGACAGGGCGGCCGCTTGATTTCCTCGCCACCGGACATGAACTGCACCTTCCAAGCTCACGGGCTTTGCACGGTCGGCTTCCGCCTCCCGTTCACCCCAACTCAGTCCCTGCCCCATGAACGAGCCTTGAACGGCAACCGAGCAGACTTGTGGCAAGATCAAGCAATTCTGCGGATCATGGAATGTCTGCTGGAACACAGTCTGTGGAAGGTCGACGCTCCTTCGACGTTCGTCGTTCGCGTTACGCCACGTCACCGCTCAACGATTGTGCAGCCCCGCGGCGTTAACCCGCCGGTGCAATTCGAAGGCGAGCAACTGGCTCTTAGCCCGTGAGAATCTTTGACACTCTTTACAGCGTGTGTATCGTCCAGTCGCTCGCTGGGCCATCACGCCAACGGCAGATGAATCGCGGCTCCGCGCGGACATGAGCAGACACCGGGTCCACCCAATGAGACCTGGGCTGAATGACTGTAAGGAAGGAAACAACCGGAGGGTTCTCCATAATGAAGAGCTTCATCAAAGCTCTGGCAGCGGGCGTGTCCGCGTTTGCCATTGTTGGCGCCGCCGCGACGGACGCCGACGCTCAAAAGCGTGTCCGCTGGAAAATGCATTCGGCGTTCGCCAAGACCGTCGCCGTGATCGGCCCGCCAGCCCCGCGTGTTGCTGAAACCGTAAAGCGCATGTCCGGCGGCAAGTTCGACATCAAGGTGTTCGATCCCGGCGCACTGACGGGCGGCTATGCCTACTTCGACCCGGTCAGCCAGGGCGCCATCGACGCGGCCTTCGGCACGCCCGGCGCGAACCAGGGCAAGAACTCAGCCTACGCATTCCTGTCGACATTCCCGTTTGGCCCCGCCGCACCGGAATTCTCGGCATGGATGATCTATGGCGGTGGCGTGAAGATCGCTGAAGATCTCTACTCCAAGGCCGGCATCAAGTACCTGCTCTGCGGCATGATCCCGCCAGAGACGTCGGGCTGGTTCCGCAAGGAAATCACGAGCCTCGATCAGCTGAAGGGCATGAAGATGCGCTTCTTCGGCATCGGCGCGAAGGTGATGCAGAAGTTCGGTGTCTCGACGCAGCAGCTCGCAGCCGCTGACATCTACCCGGCGCTTGAGCGCGGGACGATCGATGCGACCGAGTTCTCGATGCCTGCCATCGACCGCTCGCTCGGCTTCTACCAGATCGCGAAGTTCAACTACTTCCCGGGCTGGCACCAGCAGTCGACGTCGAACGAAATCCTGATCAACATGGACAAGTGGAACAGCCTCGACGACAGCTACAAGGCAATGCTCGAGACGGCTTGCCGTGCTGAAGTTGCGAACATGGTCGCCGATGGCGAGCGCTCGCAGTTCGAGGCAATGATCGCGAACGAGAAGGACGGCGTCCAGAACAAGACGTGGCCGCCGGAAATCCTCGCCCAGATCAAGAAGGCCTGGGAAGAAGTCCTCGCCGCGGAAATCAAGGCGAACCCGGACGTCAAGCGCGTTTGGGACAGCTACTCGAAGTTCCACGAAGACTACAAAGTGTGGGGTGAGCGCGGCTACCTGAAGTAAGCCTCGCTAGACTTGATACCGCACGCAGTTTGGTGCGGCCGACCGAGTGCTCCGGCACTTCGTTGGCCGCACCGCTCGACTGAGCGGGGCCGCGCCGGCCGGGGGGACACGGCGCGAACGTTGCACCGCTGTACACCCAGACCCCGTTCGATCTTCAATCGCACGAGCGAACCCTTATGCGCGGACTTCTCTCGCTGGCGGCCGCCTTTGACTGGCCGGCCCGTCAATTCGGAAAGCTGGCGGGATGGCTGATCATCCCGCTGATCCTGATCATCATGTTCGATGTCGTGACGCGGAAGATTGACTTCCTCCGCATCTGGATCGCCGACCAGAACCTCTACTGGTTCAACTCGATCATCTTCCAGGACGCCGAATGGCACCTGCACGGCATCATCCTGCTGTCGACGTTCGGCTTCGGCTATCTCATGAACGCCCACGTCCGCGTCGACATCTTCCGCGAGATGCTTTCGCGCCGCGGACAGGCCAAGGTCGAGTTCTTCGGTCTGCTCGTGATGGGCATCCCGTTCCTGATCGTGATCACCTACTTCGCCTGGCAGTTCGTGGCACTTTCATTCAGCCAGAACGAGGGATCGGAATCTCTCACCGGGATCGGCGCGCGTTACATCATCAAGTCGTTCCTGATCATCGGGTTTGCGCTGCTGCTGTCGGCGTTCATCGCGACGCTGCTGCGTCTGACCGTTGCGCTTTACGGATCGCCCGATGACCAGCGCGCCGCCTACCAGACCCTGACGATCTTTGCCGGCGAAGCGCTGAAAGAGCCCCTGCCCGGTCATGCGTCCACCACACCAGCCGACAACAAGGACGCAAGCTGATGCCCGAGTGGCTTTACGACCATCTCTACGAATACGTCGGCGGGTACATGTTCCTCGCCCTCGCATTGACCCTATTCACGGGTCTGCCCGTCGGCATCGCGATCGGCGGCATCGGCTTCCTGTTCGGCTTTATCGGCATCTATCTCGAGATCGTGACGATCAACGAGTTCTTTAATGTGCCGAACCGGATCTGGGGCGGCGACGGCGCATCCGGCGCGGTGCAGAACCCGATCCTTGTTGCGATCCCGTGTTTCATCTTCATGGGCACAATGCTCGAGCGGTCCCGCGTCGCCGAGGACTTGCTGCACATTCTGCAGGTGCTCCTGCGCAAGGTCCCAGGCGGTCTCGCACTTTCGGTGACTGTGATGGGCACCATCATGGCGGCGACGACCGGCATCATCGGCGCCTCCGTCGTGATGATGACGCTGCTCGCCCTGCCCACGATGCTTGCCCAGCGCTACTCAACACCGCTTGCGACCGGAACGCTCGCAGCCTCAGCCACACTCGGCATTCTGATCCCGCCCTCGATCATGCTCGTTTTGATGGCGAGCCTGATGTCGATCTCGGTCGGAAACCTGTTCCTCGGCGCCGTCATGCCCGGGCTTCTGCTTTCGGGCCTCTACTTCCTCTACATCTCGGTAATTTCAGCGGCGAAACCGGAATGGGCGCCGCCGTTGTCTGAGGAAGAGATGAGCGAGATTTCGCCCTCAAGCCGCAGCGGTATGATCGGCTACTTCGCCACGCTGGCAGCCCTGATCGGAGGCGCCGTCGCGCTCAATTACTCGCCGATCGCCAACGTCGCGAGCTGGGGACTGTTTGCGTTCTTCGGCGTGTTCATTGCCTCGATGATCTTCGGCAACGCCGACAAGACCTCGCTGTTCGGGATGGTGCTCAAGGGCTTTATCCCACCGGTCTTCCTGATCGTCCTCGTGCTCGGCTCGATCTTCGGGGGTTGGGCGACGCCAACGGAGGCGGCCGGCATCGGCGCGTTCGGCTCGATCATCCTCGCGATCGCCAACGGCACGCTGAACTTCAAGACGATGCAGGACGTCGTCCACCGCACCGCGCTCACGACGGCGATGATCTTCTTCATCTTCCTGGCGGCCACGACGTTCTCGTACTTCTTCCGAGCGCTCTACGGCGAAGAGCTGATCATCCACTTCATCGAGTATCTCGAGCTCGGGCCGTGGCCCCTGATCATCATGCTTATGGCGGTGGTCTTCTTGCTCGGGTTCTTCTTCGACTGGCTCGAGATCACGCTCATCGTGTTACCGGTGTTCACACCGATCGTGATGCAGCTTGCGCCCGAATTCGCGACCCACGTCGGCGTTGCGGAAGGCACGCCGATCAAGACGGTTCAGTTGCAGGTGCTCTACTGGTTCGCGATCCTGGTTGCGATCAACCTGCAGACGTCGTTCCTGACGCCACCGTTCGGCTTCGCGCTCTTCTACATGAAGGGCGTCGCGCCACCGGAAGTGAAGATGCAGGACATCTACTCGGGCATCATCCCGTTCGTGATCCTGCAGCTCATCGGCCTGTCGCTGGTCGTCTACTACCCGCAGATCGCGCTCTGGCTCCCGGGACAACTCTTAAAATAGCGGCTCGGCCGCCGATCCATTGCGAAAAGGGGCGCCTCCGACCGAGGCGCCCTTTTTCGTTGCCCCGCCGGCCAGATCAGCCGCGCCCTCGCCATCGCCCGCGCCCAACCCCGGTTGCCTTTTCGCGGCGCGGCGCCCAAGTCTGATGTGGTCGCCCCACCGCCTCACGCATCACGAAAGCCACCCCACCCGTGCGCCTGCCCGATCTCGTCCAGACAGCGACTGACGCGGCGACGACGGCACGACGCAGCCTTGGCGAATACGCCTCGCCGACGCTCCGGCTCGGCGTCACCGGGCTCTCTCGCGCGGGCAAGACCGTCTTCATTACGGCCCTCGTCCGCAATCTCACGGAAGCCCACCGCCTGCCCGCGTTCGAAGCGTCCCGCTCCGGCGCTTTGAAACGCGCCTTCCTCGAGCCGCAGCCTGACTACAACGTCCCCCGCTTTCAGTACGAATCGCATCTCGAAGCGCTGACAGGTCCGTCGCCACGATGGCCTGAAAGCACGCGCGCGATCTCGCAACTTCGGCTCACCCTGAAGGTCGCGCCGCAGACGACGCTCGGCCAGCTCGTGGGTGCCGACCGCTTGATGATCGACATCGTCGATTACCCGGGCGAATGGCTGCTCGATCTCGCGCTGATGGATCAGGAGTATGCGCAGTGGTGTGCGCGCGTGCTTGCGCGGATGGGGCGCGATGACCACGCGATGATCGCAAAACCCTTTCTCGAGCGGCTCGCGACATTCGACACCGCTGGCACCATTGACGAACGCGCGCTCAGCGAACTCGCCGAGACCTTCCGCGCCTATCTCATCAAGGCCCGTCAATTGCCGCCAGGGCTCGCGACGCTCGGGCCCGGACGCTTTCTGATGCCGGGCGACCTTGAAGGCTCGCCGCTTCTGACGTTCGCGCCTATCCCGCCAGGCCGCATCGGTGACGGCGCGGTCGGCGACGAACTCACGCGCCGGTTCGACGCGTACCGCACGCACGTCGTCATCCCGTTTTTCCGCGACCACTTCTCGAAGCTTGACCGGCAGATCGTGCTTGTCGACGCCCTGGCGGCGCTGAACGGCGGCAGTCGCGCGCTCGACGATTTGCGTGATGCGCTGAGGGCCGCGCTTTCCGCATTCCGGCCGGGTGCCACGAGCTGGCTCGGACGGCTGTTCGGCGACCGGCGCATCGACCGCGTGCTGTTCGCCGCCACGAAGGCAGACCACATCCCGCAGTCGAGCCACGAGGCGCTCCGGCAGATCCTGCACGCGCTCACGTCGGAGGCCGCTCGCCGCGCGGAAGCCGCCGATGCCGCAACGCGCGTCGTCGCGCTCGCTGCGATACGCGCGACGCACGAGACCACCGCGACCGTCAGCGGTGAAACACTCGCCTGCATTAAAGGCACCCCGATCGCGGGCGAGGCGCTCGACGGCGAGACCTTCGACGGCCGGACGGAGGCGGCGATCTTCCCCGGCGACCTGCCGGCCAATCCGGCAAAGGCGATCGCCGCTGCAGAAGCCGATGCCTTCGACGACCTCACGTTCCTCCGTTTCGCGCCGCCTGATCTCGACGCGAGCGGCACGCGCCCCTGGCCGCACGGTCACCTCGACCGCGCGATCGACTATCTTTTGTCCGACCGCCTTCCCTAACGGACCCGCCGATGCCGGAGACTAGAAAACGAAAGCCCCGCGCGTTTCGCGCTGACGATCCGGCCGTGGCTTCGGCGGCGGAGGACTGGACGGCGTCCGATGGCGCTGACGATTTCGCGGCGGGTGGTGAGGCCGACCCGAGCGATGGCGACAGCGCGGAGACCGGCTACCGTCTGCCAACGCGAGATGAACTCGCAGGCGGCATCCGCTGGGGCAGCCTCTTCATCACCGCAGCCGTCAGCCTGGCGTTGCTGGCGCTCGGCGTCTGGTTTGCACGGTTCATTTCGTCGGCACTTGAAGCCGACGGCTTCCTCGGCTGGCTCGCGAATTCACTGCTGATCGTACTTGTCATCGCAGGCGCCGTGCTCGCCGTTCGCGAAGTGATCGGGCTCATCCGGCTGCGCCGTCTCGAAGACCTCCGCGCGGATGCCGAACGGATCGCAGCCGATCCCGACGCGAAATCAGAAGCCGATCTCGTCGGCCGCGTCCTGAAACTCTATCGCGGCCGGGCGGACCTACGCTGGCGCATTGCCGAATTTCGCGAGCACGGCCGGGACATGCGCGAGGCCGGCGATCTGATCGCGTTCCTCGACCGCGATGTCATCGGCCATCTCGACCGCGAGGCGCGCGGCGTCATTCTGAGTTCGGCGAAACGCGTTAGCATCGTGACGGCGATCAGCCCGCTCATCTTTATCGATGTGCTGTTCGTGTTCTTCGAGAATGTGCGGATGTTGCGACGGCTCGCAGCGCTCTACGGCGGACGGCCGGGCTTCCTCGGCGGCGTGCGGTTGATCCGGATGGTGATCGTCAATCTGGTGGCAGCCGGAGGCGTGGCGCTGACCGACGATCTGTTCGGGCAGTTCCTCGGTCAGGATCTGCTGCGGCGCGTATCGCGGCGGCTCGGCGAAGGTGCGTTCAACGGTGCGCTGACGGTGCGGATGGGCGTCGCGGCTGTCGGGCTCATCCGGCCGATGCCATCGGTTGCAACCGATCCCGTGCGCGTCCGCGATGTGCTGGCGGAACTGTTCAAGTGGCAGCGCGCGGCGGCAACCGGACGGGCGGATGGCGAAACCGCTGCAGACGACGCAGACCCCGATGTTGGTGCGGCCAAGCGGCATCGCGCAGACCGCGCCCGAACCAGCTAGCAGCCGACCCCTAGCGGCACGGCCCGCACCCAAGGCCGCAAGCGGCCCGGCGCCAAGCGCCGCCCCCGCGGAGGGGCAGGCCAAA
>JBCBXS010000086.1:0-9005 GCA_039816475.1 Pseudomonadota bacterium
CTCGGGTGCAGAAGGCCGCGCCTACGACGTCGCCGCGCGCCTACCGGCTTTGCTGGTCGAATCGATGCGCGTCTCGAACACGATCGTCCACGGTGTGCACGGACGCCGACGTGTCGGACCGGGCGAGACGTTCTGGCAGTTTCGCCAATACGGCACCAACGACGATGCGGCGACGATCGACTGGCGGCGCTCTGCAAGCTCCGATCACCTGTTTATCCGCGAGCGCGAGTGGGAGGCAGCCCACACCTTCTGGCTCTGGACCAATCTGTCCGAGACCATGAACTTCAAAAGCCATCTCTCGGACACAACGAAGCGCGACCGCGCAATCGTGTTGCTGCTGGCGGCCGCCGAGATGCTGGTGAAAGGCGGAGAACGCGTCGCACTGATGGGCCTTGGCCGTCCGTCGGTCAGCCGGTCAGCAACTCGCCGGCTTGCCGAGACCATGGCGCTGCACGCGACCGGCAGCATCCTCAACAACGAATTCCCGCCGGATGAAACCCCGGGCCGGTTTTCGGGCGCCATCCTAGTCAGCGACTTTCTGGCGCCGGTCGACGAGATGGTCGCGAAGGTCCGCAGTATCGCCGCTAACGGCGTCAGTGGTCATTTGATCCAGGTCCTCGACCCGGCCGAAGAAGTCCTGCCGTACGAAGGCCGCGCCGAGTTCGTCGGCATGGCGGGTGAAACGCGCTGGGTGGCGGACCGCACTGAGACACTTCGTGAAGCTTATCAGGCGAAGCTCGCGGCACATCGCGCTGCACTCTCGGATGTCGCGCGGCGCGTCGGCTGGTCGTTTACGGTGCACCACACGGATCGGCCGCCGACCGAACCGCTGCTCGCACTCATCATGCGGTTGCAATCGTCCGACGGGATCGCTGCTGGAGGCGCCGCATGAGCCTCGGTGCGCTGTCGTTTTTGAGCCCGTTGCTCCTGACCGCTTTGATCGCTTTGCCGGTGATCTACTGGTTGCTGCGCACAACGCCGCCGCGGCCACGCCAGATCCGCTTTCCGGCGACCCGCATTCTCGTTGGCCTCGAGAACAAGGAAAAGACACCGGACACGACGCCCTGGTGGTTGATGCTGCTGCGCATGCTGGCGGCAGCTGCCATCATCTTTGCGTTAGCCGAGCCCGTTTTGAATCCCGAGCGGTCCGTCGCGATCGGTGGCAGCGGTCCGGTGGTCGTCGTGGTCGACAATGGCTGGAGCTCCGGTGACCAGTGGGCAGAACGGCAGGCCGCGTTAGAGCGCACGATCGGCTCGGCCGAGGCGCAGCGCCGCGCGGTGGTCATCGTCCCGACGGCCGAAGATGGTGCCAAGACAACCCTTGCCCAGATCGCCCCGGCTGATGCGCGGCGGCGGGCAGCTGCCCTTATTCCGCAACCGTTCGCGCCGAACAGATCCGAGGCCCTGGAACGGCTCGCGCCGATCTTTGCCGCCGCCCCTGATGCAGCCGTCGTCTGGCTGAGCGATGGGATCGACCACGGCGCAGCCGGCGCGTTCGCATCCGGTCTTGCCGAACAGGCAGGCGGTGGCGTCACGGTGGTGGCCCCTCAATCCGAGACAGCGCTCGGGGTCTTTGCCGAGCTCGGCGAGGGCGGTGTCCTACAGGCGCGGATCGTCCGTAGTGGCGGCGGCGCTGAAGAAGGCCTGGTCCATGCGCTATCCGCGCGTGGCGAGCGATTGAGCGAAGCGCGGTTTAAGTTTGGCGTCGGCCAGAAACAGGTCGAGACGACATTCGATCTGCCGTTGGAACTGCGCAATCAGGTGAGCCGTGTTGCGATCTCGGGCGAACGATCCGCCGGGGCCGTCCAGTTGTTGGACGGCCGCACCCGCTGGAACCGTGTCGGTCTGATCTCGGGCGCGAACCAGGAGCAGACGCAGCCGCTGCTCGGGCCGCTCTACTATATCCGCCGCGCACTCGCGCCGTTCTCGGAGCTGGTTGATCCGAAAGCTGCCGACACCGCGCAGGGCATCCGCACCATTCTGCAGCAGAACGCGACCGTGCTCGCGCTCGCTGATATCGGACGGCTGTCCGAGGCGAGTGAAACGGGCCTCACGCGCTGGGTTGAGCGCGGCGGCGTGCTCCTCCGGTTCGCAGGGCCGCGGCTGGAGCAGGGGGGCGATGCGCTGTTGCCCGTCGATCTTCGGGAAGGCGGTCGTGCGCTTGGCGGCGCGCTCTCGTGGTCTGAGCCACAGGCTTTGGCGCCGTTCGCGGAAGAGAGCCTGTTCGCCGGACTTGAAGTGCCGCCGGACGTTCGTGTGCGCCGCCAGGTTCTTGCCGAACCGGCGTCGATGGACGCGGCTACGCTTGTCTGGGCGCGCCTCGCCGACGGCACGCCCCTCGTCACCGCACGTCGTCAGGGCAACGGCCACGTTGTGCTGTTCCACATCACTGCGAACTCCGATTGGTCCAACCTACCCCTGTCCGGCCTTTTCGTCGGCATGCTTCGCCGGATCGCAACGCTCGGCGCGTCGCAATCGACCGGCGGCGGTGCGGGCGCCGCCGCTGACAGCGAGACAACCGAGACTGCAACCGGCGCAAACGCATCGCGGGCGACGGCTGCGTCCGGGTCTGACGCCGTGCTGTCACCGGTCCGCGTGCTCGATGGCTTCGGTGCGCTCGTCCCGCCACCGGCGACCGCCGAAGGCGCGCCGCAATCGGAATTCGCCAACCTTGCGCCACAGCTCAAGCACCCGCCCGGCTACTATCGCTCCGCGACCGGCCAGCAGGCGCTGAACATCGTCAACGCAGACACGTCCCTGACGGCCATCGGCGGGCTCCCCGGCGGCGTCGCGCAGGCCTCCTATGGCGGCGAGACGCGCACCGACCTGAAGCCGTGGCTGCTCGGCGCCGCGCTCCTTCTTCTCTTCCTCGATGTGATCGCGATTATGCTGCTTCAATCGAACTGGCGCCCCGGCCGCGCGCGGGGTGCGGCTGCGAAATCAGCGGCGGCGATCGCGCTAGTGGCAGCGGCGGGTCTTGCTTTCGCGATCGTCGGCGCCGGTTCGGTGATGGCGCAGTCCAACTCCGGCGCAGCGCAAGGATCGACGGCGAGTGCCTCCGATGGAGCAAGCGCGCCGACAAAGCCGAAGATTGATCCGCGCGTCGCGCTTGCCGCCACCAGCAAAGTCACGTTCGGCTATGTGTTGACGGGCGATCCGGGCCTCGATGCAACCAGCAAGGCCGGCCTCGAGGGGCTCGTCAAAGTCCTCACGGCGCGGACCGCCATCGAGCCGGGGCCGCCGTTCGGTGTGTCGATCGAGAACGACGAGATCTCGTTCTTCCCGATCCTCTATTGGCCGGTGTCTGACCAGACCAAAGCGTTGTCTGACCAGGCCCGGGCGAAGGTCGACGCTTACATGAAGCGCGGCGGGATGCTGATCTTCGACACGCGCGACTTCGGCCAGGGCATGCCGCTCGGCTTCGCGTAGCATTCCGGGCGGGACCAGTCGCCGCTGCAGAAGCTTTTGTCGAAGCTCGACATCCCACGTCTGGAGCCGGTGCCCGAAAGCCATGTGCTGACGAAGTCGTTCTATCTGATCAGCACGTTTCCAGGCCGCTGGGACGGTGGCGAGCTTTGGGTCGAGGCGACCGAGCCGCAGAGCGCGGGCGGCAGTCGCAAGGCGCGCCGCGCCGACGGTGTGAGCTCGATCCTCATCACGGCGAATGATTTCGCGTCTGCCTGGGCGCTCGATGCGGACAATCGCCCGATGTTCCCGGTTGTGCCGGGCGGTGAACGCCAGCGCGAATGGGCGTTTCGAACCGGCGTCAACATCGCGATGTATGCCCTGACCGGCAACTACAAGGCCGACCAGGTCCACGTGCCGTCGCTCCTGCAGCGGCTCGGCCAATGACGCAGGCAGCCCGGTCACAGCGTGGCCGTCTCACCCGACGCTCAATCGTTTCAGGATAAGCATGTCCGAGTATTCGATCGACTTCTCACCGATGATGCCGGCGCCGCTTTTCTGGGCGGCAGTGGCGATCGCCGTGCTGCTCGCCGTCGTCCTGCTGTTGCGCCGTTCGCGCGGGGCGCTGCTTCGCGCGCTGGCCCTTGCCGCAGTGATTTTCGCGCTCGCCAATCCGACGCTGCGGCAGGAGGAGCGGGAAAGCCTCGGCAACGTCGCGATCGTCGTGTTGGACCGCTCGACGAGCCAGACCATTGCCGGGCGACCCGACCAGTCCGATGCCATCCGCAAAAAGCTGGAAGCCCAGCTCGGCGCGATCGACAAGCTTGAAATCAAGTGGGTGACCGGCGCGCGCCCTGACGGTCGGAAGCGATCGGGTACGAACCTTTACGCCGACCTCAACGCAGCGCTCGGCGATGTCGCGCCGGACCGTCTCGCCGGCGTCATCTTCGTCACGGATGGCCAGGTCCACGATGTCCCGAAGTCGGCAAGCGCGCTCGGCTTCAACGCACCGGTCCATACGGTCCTGACGGGCCGGCCTGAAGAGTTTGACCGGCGCATCGAAGTGCTCGCCGCGCCGCGCTACGGGATCGTTGGACAGTCGCGCGACATCGAGATCGCCGTTCGCGAGACCGGTGCCACGCCGCGGACGGCCCCGCGCACGGTGAGCCTGCGGGTGCGTCGAGAGGGTCAAGAAGACGAGACGCTGAGCGCGCAGATCGACGAAAAGCTGATCGTCCCGATGGCGTTTCCGCATGCGGGCAAAAACATCGTCGAGATTGAGCTTGCCGAGACCGACGGCGAGCTGACGGCGGCCAACAACCGGATCGTCATCGTTGCCGACGGCGTGCGCGAGAACCTGCGGGTGCTGCTCGTCTCAGGCGAACCGCACGCGGGCGAGCGGACCTGGCGCAATCTCCTGAAGTCCGATGCCGCCGTCGATCTCGTGCACTTTACGATTTTGCGTCCGCCGCAGAAGCAGGACGGGACGCCGATCGATCAGCTCTCGCTAATTGCGTTCCCGACGCGCGAGTTGTTCTCGGTCAAGATTAAGGAATTCGATCTGATCATCTTCGATCGCTATCAGCACCGCGGCATTCTCCAATTGCTCTACTATGACAACATCGCGCGCTACGTTGAGCGCGATGGCGGCGCTGTTCTCGTTGCAGCGGGCGATGACTATGCCGGACCACAGAGCGTCGTGCGGACGCCGCTGTTTACGGCGCTGCCGGCGATGCCGACGGGTCAGGTTCTCGAAGAAGCGTTCAAGCCGAAGCTTACCGATGACGGCCAGCGCCATCCGGTCACCAGCGGTCTGCCGGGCAGCAATCGCAACGCCGACGGAGACCCGACTTGGGGCCAGTGGTTCCGCCAGGTTGACGTTTTGCCGGAGCGCGGCAGAACAGTTATGAGCGGCGTCAACGATCGTCCGCTGCTTGTGCTCGACCGGAAGGGTAAGGGACGCGTCGCTTTGCTGACGTCTGATCACGCCTGGCTTTGGGCGCGGGGTTTTGACGGCGGCGGGCCACACACGGATCTCCTGCGCCGGCTGTCACACTGGCTGATGAAGGAGCCGGACCTTGAGGAAGAGCGCTTGCTCGCCGAAGCGAACGGACTTCGGATCACCGTCGAGCGCCGATCGATGGAAGACGAAGTTTCGCCGGTGACGGTGCAGTCACCTGATGGCTCATCGACCTCCGCGACGCTTGAGCCCGTACGCGAAGGCCTCTGGCGGACCACGATCGAGGCAAGCGAACCGGGGCTTTACAAGTTTGAAAGCGAAGCGAGCACCGGCAAGCTGACAGCCGTCGCGCACGCAGGCGTCGCGGATCCGCGCGAGATGTCAGAGGTGACGGCGACACGCGAGCGAATGCTGCCGATCGCCGATGAAACCGCAGCCGGAGTGTTCTGGACGTTGTCGGCTGGGGCTTCCGAAGGGGCCGACCCGAACGTGCCGCGCATCACGCTATTGAGCGGTGCGTCCACGTTTGCAGGGCGGAGCTGGCTCGCGCTCAAGGATCAGCAGGCGTTTGTCACGCGCGGCATCACGCTGACGCCGATGTTTACCGGCTTCCTGGCGCTGGCGGCGCTCCTGTTCTTCATGACGCTTGCATGGTGGCGGGAAGGGCGCTGAGGCGCTCGGGGGCCTTGCCCTTTCAGCCCTCGTCTCTCTCAGTCTACGAGTTCTTCTTCGGTCTCAGCCGTATCGCTGGTGGTTTCGCTGCCCTTTGCGTCGGTCGCGGCAATGAGCGGATAGGCGAAGACCGGCTTTTCACGACCCGGGATGCTGAGCTCGCGGCGTGAGGCCCCCATCGCAGGACGTCCCGTCGCTTTGATCGTCTCTTGCGAGATCAGGCAGTCAGTCAGCGCGTCTTTCGTGGCTTGCTCAAGCTTCGATGCGATCGTCACCGTCTCGCCGAGCGCGCTGACCGCGTAGCCGTGGACGTCATCACCCACGCGCGCCATCACCACCGGGCCTGTGTGAATCCCGACGCCGATCCGAAGCGGAATGGTGAGCGCTGCCGACCACTCCGTGTTCAACGCATCGACGGATTTGAGCATCGCGCGTGCAGCACCAATGGCCTGGCTCGCACCGGCCCGACGTTCGTTCTGCAAGCCGAAGACAGCCGTCAGGCCATCGCTGACGACATTGGTGACGCGCCCGCCGTGGGCTTCGCACGCCTGCCGCATTTCCGAGAGGAAACGGTTCAGCATCACAATGAGATCGTAGGGCAACTGCGTCTGGCTGAGCCGCGTGAAGGCGCGGAGGTCGACGAAGAGGACAGTCGCCTCGCGCTCGGTTCCCCACTTGTAGGCTTCTTCGCCCCAATCGACGTTGCCTTCCGACACATCGACGGGAAGCAGCACCTGTACGCTGATCGGCTTCTTCGGTCTGATCTGACAAGCGAGCCGGACCCGCGGCGGCGCCTGAATGCGTTTGAGCATTTGCGCTTCGATGTCGTTCGGCGCCTGGAGCGTTTCAGCGCCTTCCGTCACCAGGACGCGACACGTTGAGCAGCGCCCCCGTCCGCCGCAAAGCGAGGGATGCGGGATCGCGCTGTTGCGGCTGCCTTCGAGGAGCGTCGAACCCTTGGGCAGATCGACGATGCCATGGCCGACGTAGCGGATGCCGATGCGCTGGCCAAGACGCCGCGTGATGGCGAGCCCGACGACGCTCGCGACCATCAAGCCGGCAAACGCCAGCAGCCCGAGGTTGATCAGGCGGCTTGCCTCGATGAACGTCGCGCGCTGCGCGTCGGTCCAACGCGCCTCTGCGATATCGAACTCAAGCGCTTCCCGTGCGCCCGATACGAATCCGGCAAGCGACAGCACCGGGATCAGCACGGCGATGACGAGCAGAACCTCGCGCCACCGCGGAAACCAGCTTCGTGCGCGCAAGGTGTAGTGCAGGCCGATAACGCCGTGGATCCAGACAACGAGAAGCAGGATAGTCTGTTTGATCGCGTGTTCGGGATAGAGGAGCTGCAGCGTCGACGCATAACGGCTGTCGACGTCCGCGAAGCTAGAGACGACGCGGGTGCCCACAATGTGCTCGTAGAGCAGGATCGGGATCGCGAGGCCGAGGACGATCTGCAGGGCTTCCTGCACGGGCATGCGCCACGTACGGCGGCTAACGATCCGCTTCGAGACCAACAAAATATGGAGTGCGGCCGAGCCGTAGAGCAGGACGGTGCCGGGCCATGTACGCCAGAGCAGGCGCTGGTAGGTCTGCAGCGCTTCCATCGCATCGACACCGAAAATCCCGACGGCGTGGCCGAGAAAGTGCGTGAGCGCATAGATGAAGAGGATGACGCCGGACCAGAGCCGTCCGGCCCGTTCGATGGACACCAGCCGTTCGGCGCGGGCTGCACTGTTGTCCTTTGGCTTGTCGCCGTCGAGCCGCGTGTTGGAATCGAGAACGGTTGCCACGTGAGCGCCTGCCGGATGTCGATGTTAGGAGTGCCGGCCGACGCGTGTTAGCCGGCCGCGGCCGTCTGCGAAAGAAGCCGTTGATTGGTCCGCTCGATGCGGTCTGCCAGTTCGCGGGTCAGGGCAACGGCCACCTGCGGGACCTGCTCGACCAGCTCCATGAAGATGCGGGAATCGATCCGCAGCATCGTCGTCTCTTCTATCGTGACGATGGTTGCTGATCGCTTGGTATCGCAAACGACGCCCGTCTCGCCGAACACAGCGCCGCCGCTCAGACGTGCCAGTTCGATTGAGCGTTCTTCGTCCTGCTTGATGACCCGGACGGCGCCGTTCAGCATCATAAAGACGGCGTCGGACGGATCGCCTTCCCGGAACACCATCTCGTTCGGGCCGAACGTCAGGCGATCGGATGACATCGCGATCAGTTTCCGCTTGGACTGATCAACGTGCTTGAACAGGGGAATGCACTCGAGCAGTTCGCATTCCGAAGTGAGACTCATCAGCTTGTCTCCGCCTTCATTGCAAGCGCCGCCTCGGTCCCGTCGGTGGTGACGAGATCGTCGTCTGCCCGGTCGTCCGCGTCAGGATCGCTGTCGTCCCGCGATTGAGACGTGGACGAGGTATCCGTCTTCAACATGGCGCGCGGTCCGTCGAATGTCACCACCTGATCGAAGCCCTCCGGCGTCTCATCGGCGCCAAATGTCACGACAACTGTCTTTCCCGCGTAGTCCGCACGGATATTGTCAATGAGCTGAGCTTTCCGGTCGCGTCCGAAGGCTGAGAACGCTTCCTCGAGGATCAGCATATCGGGATGCCGGATGAGGCTTCGGGCCAGCGAGACGGCAGCGCGCTGCTCGGCGAAGAGGTTTCGGCCGCCGGGACCCACGTCGTAGTCCAGCCCGAGGCTGTATATCAGGTCGTCGAGGCCGAGCTTCGGCAACGACTTTCGCAGGAATTCCGCGATCCGCTGTTCGGCATTCGCCGTGTTCTGCGCGGTCCTGCCGAACAGGAGGTTGTCGCGAATCGGCGCAGACGTGATCACGTGCTTTGCGTCGTAGAACTCGATCTGGTCCCGGCAAATCTCTGGCAGATGGCGCCGGATGCTCTTACGGGCGCGCAGGATGCGCTCTTTCAGTTCGGGCGTGATGAGGCCGAGGCGATGCCGCGGTTCG